>CAMAUG010000059.1 GCA_945861255.1 Candidatus Sulfopaludibacter sp. SbA3 | reverse complement strand
TGGTCAACGCCGTCGTCCGACTGGGGTCGCAGCGCTCGTTGGTGGTAGTAAAGCCATTCGCCAAAGCGGCTAGTTCCGCGCTGCGCAGAGTGTGCGGGGAGGACTTCCGGCGGCTGGCGGTGCCGATGCTCGACACAGCGACGGAGGCTCTGGCGCTGGAACCGGCGTCGTTGCTCACCGGCGATAAGACCATACGTTTTGCATTGCCGCACGCTGCTGTCCGAAACGCGGCGGGTACCCAATGGCAGGATCTGACTACTTGACCGCAGCGAAGCCGCGCGGTCAGCGAGTGCCGAGAAAATTCTCGAATCTCGACCGTAGCGTCTCCGCCGTCTTAATATCCGGCGCGACGATGAGCACGGTATCGTCACCCGCGATGGTGCCGGTGACTTCCGGCCATTCCGCCCGATCGATGGCGGCCGCCAGCACGTTGGCATTTGCCGGGGGCGTGCGCAACACCAGCAGATTCCGGGCCTGCTTGATGTCCAAAAGAATTTCGCGCGCGAGCGCCGCGACGTCCGGGCGCGCAGGCTGCGCCGTGGTTTCCGCATCCACCTGCGCGTAGCCCTGCGGCGTTTTCACCAGGCCCAGGTCGCGGATGTCGCGAGAAAGCGTCACTTGCGTGGCGGGAATTTTCTGCGCCCTCAGCGCGCGAACCAACTCCTGCTGTGTGTACACGGGCCGGGAGCGGATCAACTTCAGAATCGAGTCCTGGCGGCGGGCTTTGTTCATGAGAGTTTCGACAAACGCGCCTGCGCCTCTTCGAGCGCCCGCGCCACCGCTTGTGGCCCGGTGCCTCCCCGAATCTCGCGGCTCTTCATACCCTCCGCCGGCCACATGAGCGCTGCCATCGCCGGAGTAAATTCCGGTGCGAACTTTACCAGTTCTTCGGCGGTCCAGTCCGCGGGCTTCCTACCGGTGCGAAGGCTTTCCAGCACCAGCTTGCCCGCCAGCTTATGCGCCTGATGAAAAGGCGTGCCGTTGCGCGCCAGCGCTTCGGCCAAATCGGTGGCCACCACCCAGCTTTCCTCCGCCGCGGCGGCGGGTCGCGCGGGATTGAGCTTCGCCGTCGCTATTACTTCACGCGCCATTTCGAGCGACCCGTTCAATTGATCGGCGGCGTCAAACAGCGGTTCCTTGTCTTCCTGCAAATCGCGATTGTAAGTCATGGGTAAGCCCTTCACGGTCATGAAGAGCGAGCTCAGATCGCCGAACACCCGTCCGCACTTGCCGCGGATCAATTCGAGCGAATCGGGATTCTTCTTCTGCGGCATCAAGCTGGACCCGCTGGTCACGCCGTCACCTAATTCCAACCACCCGAACTCCTCGCTGGAGTACAGGATCCAATCTTCGGCGAAGCGGCTCAAATGCAGCATGGTGGTGGACGCCGCATACAAAAAATCGAGCGCGAAATCGCGGTCGCCGGACACGTCCATACTGTTGGCGGTGACGGCGTCAAAACCCAGGTCTCGCGCGATGGCCTCGCGGTCGAACGGGAATCCGCTGCCGGCCAGCGCACCGCTGCCGAGCGGCAATACGTTCACGCGCGCACGGGCTTGTTGCAGGCGTTCCACGTCCCGCGCGAACATTTCGAAATAGGCGAGCAGATAGTGCGCCCACAACACGGGCTGCGCGCGGCGCAGGTGCGTAAAGCCAGGCACCACGGCGTTCGGGTCGCGGCGCGCGCAATCGAGCAGCGCTTGCATAAGGCCGCCCAGCAGTTCCAGTGCGCGATCGATTTCTCCGCGCAGCCAGAGCCGCACGTCGAGCGAAACCTGCTCATTGCGGCTGCGCCCGGTGTGAATCTTCTCGGAAAGCGCGCCCACCTTCTCTTTGAGTTTGCGGATAACCAGCGTGTGCACGTCTTCGTCGGTCGCTGCGTCAAAGAAGCCGGGATGCGCGGCATCGGCGGCGATTTCATCGAATGCCGCCTCCAACTGACCACGCTCGGCCGCGGTCAGAATGCCGACACCCTCCAGCGCGCGCGCGAAGGCCTGCGAGCCGCGAATATCCGCATGAAGCAAACGGCGGTCAAAGTGGAGCGATCCGGAGAAGCGCTCGAATGTTTCCGAAGGCCCCTCGTCGAAACGTCCTCCCCACAATTTCATATTGGCCTCTTACGCTTTCGCCGCACGCTTCCGCGTGGCGCTTTTGAGGGACGCCCGCACCTGGATGGGCAACCCGATCAGGTTGATGAACCCGCGCGCGTCACGCTGATCGTATTCGGCGCCCATGGTGAAGCTGGCGATATCCAACGAATACAGCGAATTCGGGGACTTCCGGCTCACCGGCTGGAATCCACCCTTGAAGAGCCGCAGCGTCACCTCACCGGTGTTGGCTTCGGTGGCTTTGTCAAAGAAAGCGTCCAGCGACTCGCGCAGCGGCGTGAACCACAATCCCGCGTAGACCAGTTCCGCGTAATCGAGCGCCAATTTCTGCTTGAAATGCGCCAGGGGGCGGTCGAGCGTCAGCGCTTCAATTTCTTTGTGCGCCGCCATGATCAGCGTGCCACCCGGAGTCTCATAACATCCGCGCGATTTCATGCCGACAAAGCGATTCTCCACCAGATCCACGCGCCCAACGCCGTGCTTGCCGCCGATGCGATTTAGTTCCTCGAGTAGAGCGACGGCGGACAGCTTCTTGTTGCCATTGACCGAAACCGGCCGGCCTTTCTCGAAACCGATGGTCACGTCTTCAGGCTTATCTGGCGCGTCTTTGGGGCTCCTGGTGAGCATCCAGATTTCCTCGGGCGCGGCGTTCTTCGGATCCTCCAACGCCCCACCTTCGTGCGAGATGTGCCAGATGTTGCGGTCCCGACTGTAGATCTTTTTAGTGGTCGAGGAAATCGGCACTTTGTGTTTGGCGGCGTAATCGATAGCCTGTTCGCGCGACACAATGTCCCATTCGCGCCACGGCGCGATCACCGGCAAATGCGGCGCGATGGCCTTGTAGGTGAGTTCAAACCGCACCTGATCGTTACCCTTGCCAGTGCAACCGTGCGCGAGGGCATCGCAGCCAGTGGCGAGCGCGACTTCGGCCTGTTTCTTGGCAAGTAAAGGACGCGCGATCGACGTGCCCAACAAATATTTGTGTTCGTACTCGGCGCCCGCGCGCACCATGCGCCACAAGTAATCGCTGACGAATTCCTCGCGCATGTCGGCCACGTAGACTTCCGACGCGCCGGTCTTCCTGGCCTTGGCTTCCAGACCCTTCAGTTCCCCGCCCCCCTGCCCGATATCGCCGCACACCGCGACCACTTCGCAGCCGTAGTTTTCCTTCAACCACGGAATAATGATGGACGTATCCAGGCCGCCTGAGTAGGCGAGTGCTACTTTCTTGGGTTTGTTCATAGATCCTTATTTTGCGCCGATCCTTAACTGAGCAGGGTCACCAGAACCGCCTTCTGCACGTGCAAACGGTTTTCCGCTTGATCGAACGCCGTTGAACGCGGCGATTCAATCACGTCATCCGTCACTTCCTGTCCGCGTTTGGCCGGCAGGCAGTGCATGAAGATCGCGCCGGGTTTCGCTTTCGCCAGCAGGCCGGCGTTGACTTGGAATGGGCCAAACGCGCGCGCGCGCTCTTCGGCCTCCGCCTCCTGGCCCATGCTGGTCCAGACGTCCGTATACACAGCATCTGCGCCGCGCACGGCAGCGGCCACATCCTCCGTGACGCTGATATTCCCGTATTCACGCGCTCTCGTCACAATGTCCGCATTCGGAGCGTAACCCGCGGGGGAGGCTACAGCCACTTCCATTCCCAGCCGCGTTGCGGCGAACATCAGCGAATGAGCGACGTTGTTGCCATCGCCCACATACGCCAGCTTGCGGCCTGCCAGTTCGCCGAACCGTTCCTGAAGAGTCAGTGCGTCGGCCAACGCCTGGCACGGATGGTATAGGTCGCTGAGCGCGTTGATCACGGGAACCTTCGCCCACCTGACGAGCTCTTCAATGGTGGATTGCGAAAACACGCGTGCGACGATGCCGTGCGTCCAGCGGTCCAGATTGCGCGCGACATCCTTCACCGGTTCGCGCTCGTCGACCGGGCCGACGCTCCACACCGCATCGCCACCGAGTTGCTTCATGGCAAGCTCAAAGGTCAACCGCGTGCGCAACGACGGTTTCTCGAACAGCATGCCGATGTAGCGGCCCGCCAGAGTTTTATTGAATCGCGAGGGAGCGCGCTTGATTTGCGCCGCGAGTTCCAGCACGTACACCAGCGCCTCCGCGCTCAGGTCCAGATCCGTGGCCAGATTCCGGACAACGGGCTTGGCGATCGCTCGGGCAGTGGCGGCCATGGCAGTCCTCCCATGTGAATGTTTATTCACTACAGTGAATAATAATACATTTGGAGGTTGGGGGCAAGGTGGGCACTAACGCCACGGATTGAGCACCAGCACCCCAGCCGGCTCAAAATCCGCAGTGTTGCGCGTCAGCACGGTGAGACCATGACGCCGGGCCGTTGCCGCAATCAGGCCATCGCTCGCCGGAATGACGCGGCCTTTCTTTTGGGCGGCCGCAGTCAGTTCACCCCACAGATGCGCCGTATCGCGATCGACGTCCAGTACCTGTTCGGCGTAAGTTCGTTCCAAATTCTGCAGCCAAAGCTGAAGGTCACGCCTGTGACGGGCATCGCTCAACAAGGCGATCCCTTTGGAAATTTCACCGATCGTGACTACACTCAGGTAAAGATCCGCGCTATCCAATGATTCAATGATCCGCACGACGCCGGAGTGGGGCTTGGCGCGCCGCAGTTCCGATACGGCGCAGGTGTCGAGCAAAACTCTCACAGCTTGGAGTCCCGCATGGGGGAACGGTCACGCGTGAGATCGAGACGATCCAGGCTCGGCCCTTTACCCATCAAGAATTGCTTGAAATCCGCTCGCTTACCCTTAAGTCTGTGGTATTCACGCACATCCAATACAACCACGGTCTCATGGCGGCGGTGGACCAACTGCGGCCCTTCCGACAGGGCTTCGTTTACCAATTCGCTGAACCGGTTCTTCGCTTCGGCCAGTTTCCATTCCCTATGCATATGGCTAGACACTCTAGCTATATCCAGGGTAGCACAAGCCAGTCGCACGAATCGGATTACGATGAAGCCAACGCTTCCACCAGGGTTTGGAGGATCGAATACACGTTTCGGCCCCATGGTCGATCAACACCGGGCCGGTTTGAATCAACCATTGATTCGCGCCTGTGGAAACGGTTCGATCTAGGCCAAGCGAGTCCGTCAATTCGTAGGCCAGCTTGAGATCGATGTCTTGTCCAGAACATGCAACCGGAAATTGCATGGCCGCAACAGGCTTGTCGAGGTTTTGCGAGAGCATGGGGTGTCCTTGCAGGCTAAGAATCACGGGCCTGCCCTGCTCGTTGACCCTCACTCTTACCGTGACGTCGCCGCGAATACGGGCTGATTTGGCGAGTGGCGGATAAACGAAGTTTCCGTCAGACGCGCTGCATTCGGGAGATGCGGCTTGGAAGCCTTCAAGGATTATGAGCAATGCGAGCTGAAACATAAGCCTCAGTTCACGTGATAGGCGCCCACGGCCTGCTTCAGCACATCGGCGAAATTCGCGCCGCTCTCCGACCACACCTGCCGCCGCTCCGCGTCCACGGTTCGTTCCAGATCGCCGATCAGGCGGAGTAAACTCTTGAGATTCGATTCGCCCATGCGCAGGCTGCCTTCCACGCCGGTAGGCGGCAGAAAGCGCGAGTCGGGGCCGAACTCGATGCGCAGGTGATCGCCCACCCCGTTGTCGAACTCCGGACCGTAACAGGCCAGCGTGACGGAAACGGGCGCCAGTTTCCATTCGCCGTCGTAGTCCCACAGGTCCCAGGCGGCGTCGATCTCACAGCCGCAATCGGCCAACATGAACGCGCGAGCTGCCTCGACGATGTCGGCCGGCTCGGGCGCCACGGGAAATTCGAGTTCAGTCAGAGACGGCTCGGCAAACTCCAGCGCATAGACTCGCAACACGGGTCCGCGCTTCGCCAATTTCGAAAATGGGAACACTTCGAGCAGCTTCTGGAATTGGTGCAGAACCGGCTGCGTCCGGTGGTCCTTGAGGCAACACGAAAAATAGAGGCGGTCGGGCACCTTCAGATTGTAACCTGTGAGTTATAGCCTGGAGGAACCGATTCGATTCATGCCGCCCATCACAGACCTAGTCCAAATCCGCCGCCTGGGTGGACAGAAGCGCGACGAAAACCTCCGCTTCCGCGCCTACATCAAGTCGCACGACTTCGTGGAGCGTCAATTCCGCAAGGTCGCCCAGGAGATTGAGGGGCAAATCGATTGCCGGCAGTGCGCGGAATGCTGCCGCGTCCCGGAAGTAGAGGTTACGGAGCGCGACGCCTCCAAACTCGCCCGCTTCCTTGGGCTTACCGAAAAGCAATTCAAGGACAAGCACATCGCTCGTGACGAGGACGGCGTCGCCATCCTGCGCCGCGTTCCGGGCGCGGACGGGGTGGTTGCCTGCGAATTTCTAGCCGGCAACGACTGCACGGTCTACGAAGCCCGTCCTGCGAACTGCGAACGCTTTCCGCACGTGGTGCGCGGCGCCGGGTCCATTCAAAGCCGGATGTGGCAGTTCGTGGATCGCGCCACGTACTGCCCAATTGTCTACAACTGGATGGAAGCGATCAAAGGCCTGACGAAATTCCGGAGGTGAGCCGTCAGCGAGCGAGCGAGAGGGGCGAGCTTGGCCCGCCCCTGGGAGGATTCACTGCGGTGGAGCCGGTGCGGAGGGCGGTGGCCCGCCCGGACCTCGACCGCCAGGGCCACGGCCGCCACGACCCATGGGACCGAAGCCGCCATTGAGAAGCATTCCGAGCCCGGGGCCGACTTCGGCCTTCTGCTCATCGGTTAACATCGCGTAGATCTTGGCTGCGGTCTTGGCGCGAATCGCCGATAGCTGCTGTTCGAGATTCGCGATCTGCGTAGTCAGGCTGTCGATCTGAGCGGTGTCGTTTGCTTTGATGGCATCCATTAAACTCTTGTGCAGGTCCGGCATCTGTTCGCGCAGCGGCTGCGATGCCACGCGGCTCTCTTCCAGAAACGTGTGCAACTGGTTCTGCTGCGTGGCGTCAAGCTGCAGCATGCGGGTGATAATCTTTTCCAGGCGCGCGCCGCGGTCCGGACGTTCTTCGGCGCCTTGCTGTCCGGCCTGCGCCCCTTGTTGTCCGGCCTGCGCACCGGGTCTCCCGAAGCCCTGCGGGGGCTGCGCGTAAGTGGCGGCTGCCAAAGTGAGCGTAATCATGGGAACTGCGATGAATCTTGATTTCATTGGAATGGGTGTCAACTCCTTCTGAACACTCTGACGCGGTCGCCTGCAATGAGGATTACACGGATCACAACAGCTTTTCAATCGCCTTCTCCAGCCGCTGGGGGCGTTTCAGCACGCCTGCAAAAAGGTCGCCCACGCGGTCGAACCGCACCAGCGTGTTCCCCAGGTGGAATTGCTCCGGGCGAAGCCGCGGCGTTACTTCGCTCCAAGCCAAGGGAGCCGCCACCGGGGCGCCCGGATGCGCGCGTAGAACATAGGGCGCGGAAATGGTTTTGCCCTCGGCGATCTGTTGCCAATCGAAATAGACCTTGCCTTTTTCACGGCGCGCGACGGCGCGAGGAGTGGTGAACAGATCTGGCCGCTCATGGGCTCCCAACGTCGCGAGCGCCTCGGCGAACTGGCGCACGTGTGCGTACGTGTAGACCGGCTCCAGGGGGACAAAGACGTGCATGCCGTCGCCCCCGGTGGTTTTCGGGTAGCCTTCCAGTCCGGCTCTTTCGAGCTTCCCCCGCACCCACAGCGCGGCTTCCACGATGCGTTCATATCCGCATTCCTGCGGGTCCAGATCGATGAGAACGTAGTCGGGATGCTCCAGCGACCCTACGCGGCTCATCCACGGATTGTGATCGATGCAGCCCAGGTTCACCAGGTAAAGCAGCGTGGCGCGATCATCGCCCACCATGGCTCGGTTCTTGTCGACGGTCACGGTGGTCAGCCACGCGGGCGCGCTCTCCGGCGTGTTCTTCTGAAAAAAGAATTGGCTTTCGATGCCATCCGGATAGCGCTTGAGCGAGAGAGGCCGGTCCTTCAAATGCGGCAGGATCAGGGGTGCTACGGCGTCGTAATAGTTGAGCAGATCGCGCTTGCGGTAGCCGTCCTGGGGATAGTAGAGCTTGTCGAGGTGTGTGAACTTCAGGCGACGGCCGTCGATGGGCATGGCCGCTTCCTTCAATGCCGCGTCCAGCAACGGGGTACGCGGGCGAGCGGGCGGGTCCAGATCAGCCCGCAACCGCAGAAACACAGGCGCGCGCAAACGGCCTTCCTGCGTCCAATTGGCGAACTTCACTTCGCATACCAGCTCCGGACACACCCAGGTTACCTGCTTCGGCAAATCCTTCGATTTTGCAAACGGACTCTCCTTGACTGTCAGCGGCGCGAGTTTTTCCTGCAGAAACTCCACCATTCCGCGGTCGAAACCGGTGCCTACGTTGCCCGCCCAACGCAGCGCCCCGCCGTCCTGTACGCCCAGCACCAGCGCTCCCAACCCATGACGGTCGCCCGGCGTGTAGCCGCAGATCAGGAAATCCGAGGCGTCCACCACTTTCCACTTCACCCAATCCGGAGAGCGGCGCGATTCATACCTGCCGCGCGCGCGCTTGCCGACGATGCCTTCCAGGCCCTGCTGCTTCGCGGCTTCCAGCATTTCCGCACCATGACCGGTGAAATGTTCCGAGATGCGAATGGGGCCCTCCGGCGTCAGCACCTCCATGAGCAGCTTCTTGCGATCCATGAACGGAAGGCCTCGCAGGTCATGGCCATCCAGGTACAACAGGTCAAACACGAACAACGTCACCGGATGGCTGCGAGCCAAGCGGGCGATCACGGCGGCATCGGCTAAGTGCATGCGCCGCTGCAGCAGCTCGAAATCCGGCTTTCCTTGCGCGTCCAGTGCCGCGATTTCGCCGTCGACGATCGCCTGCGTCGCCTTAAGGCGGTGCGGCAGCACGGAAAGCTCCGGATACTGTTTGTCGATGGCATTGCCGTTGCGCGAGATGATCCGTACTTGCCCGTCCTCCACAAAGCACACCGCGCGCACACCATCCCACTTCACTTCAAACAGCCAGTCCTCGCCGGAAGGCGGCGTTCCCTTCCCGAGTTCGGCCAGCATCGGCGCGATCACTTTGGGCATGGGGGCTTCCGCGGCGTGCCTCGGAAACTCGCGCCTGCGGGCCGCGTCGACCGGCTGGTCCACGGGGTGCAATTCACGGGCGATCTCCTCTTGCGTGCGCCCGGTGAGGATGCTGACGGCGTGATCTTCGGGGTCCCAGCCGGGGCGTGCGGAGGCGTCTTTCTTCTTGATGAGCAACCATTCATTCCCTTTACCGCGCTTCATGCGGACAATGGCGAACTCACCGGATAGTTTCTTGCCGCTCAATTTAAACTTGAAGTCACCTCGTGCAAGTTGTTGATCGGAAGGCAGATCACCGAGCACGTGAAATGTCCCGCGATCCCATAGCATCACACTACCGGCGCCGTAATTGCCTTTGGGGATGGTGCCCTCGAAATCGCCGTAGGCGAGGGGATGATCTTCCACCAGCATGGCGAGGCGTTTCTCAGTGGGGTCCAGCGTCGGGCCTTTTGGAACAGCCCAGGACTTCAGCGTGCCGCCCACTTCCAGGCGCAAGTCATAGTGCAGGTGCGAGGCGTGATGACGCTGCACACAGAACATCGGCTCGGCTCCCTGGGAGGGGAGCGGGGTCCCGGGCACGGGCTCCGGTGTTTGGCTGAAGCGCCGTTTTTCGGCGTAGCGCCGCAGACTCACGCGCACGCCTCCGCCAGGGTCACCGCGCACTGATGCCGAATGCGCCGACGGGACGCCATGCGGCCCCGCTGCCGTTCCGCCGCGCTATCGCGACGCGGCCGGCCCGCCGATACAAAACAAGCAAAGAATGTTTGCGGTATATTGGGAAGCGCGGCTGCCCGGCAGTGTGGAAGGCAGCCCCAACTTCGCGAGGATTCGTATATGGCTAGCACGGTCTGGAAGGGGCACCTCACGTTTGGCCTGGTGTCGTTCCCTGTCAAATTGTACAGCGCGGCGCGGAGCGAGAGCATCAGCTTCAACCAGCTTCACAAGCATGACGGCTCCCGTATCAAGCAGGTGCTTTTCTGCCAGGCCGAGGACAAGCCCATCCCGCGCACGGAAATCGTCAAAGGCTACGAGTACGAAAAGGACCACTACGTGGTGGTAGAGGACGAGGAAATCAAGAAAGTCGCGCCTCAAACAGCCAAGGTAATGGAGATTCTGGAATTCGTCAGAGGCGCCAACGTAGACCCGATTTACCTGGAGACTTCCTACTACCTGGCACCCGAAGAAGCCGGTGAGAAGCCCTACGCACTGCTCTTTGAAGCGCTGAAGAAGGCGGGATACGTGGGTGTGGCCAGGGTAGCCATGCACAACCGCGAACACATCGTGATCCTGCGGCCCGGCGAAAACGGCGTGCTCATGCACACCATGTACTTCGAACATGAAATCCGCAAGGTAGACGAGTTCCGCACGGACCTGAGCCTGGTGAAGGAAAAAGAACTGGCACTGGCGCAGAGCCTGATCGAAGCGCTGGCGGCGGATTTCGAGCCCGAAAAATACAAGGATAATTATCGGGAGAACCTGCTGCGGTTGATCGAGACCAAGAAAGAAGGTAAGGAAGTAGTCGCGACGCCGGAACCGAAACAGGTGAAAGTGGTCGATATCCTGGAAGCGTTGAGAGCCAGTCTGGCGAACGTTAAGAAACCCGCCGCTTCGGCGACGGCCATCGACGCCGCGCAGGCTGAGGGCACGAAGCGGCGCAAAGCACGGGGGTAGAGGCCGCTTACTGAAGCCGCGGGAAACGCCGCCAGGGTGATGGACACTGCCTGGAGAGGGGCGGCGGGCGCGAGCCCGCGTACACCACAGCCGCGCCGCCAGTAACTAGGAAAACGCAATGGCACGCTCTTCGGACACTGAGCTGAAGCTCCTGCTGGAGGCGCTGGCCGAGGCCTTCGACAAGAAATCCTGGCACGGTCCGAACCTGCGCGGCAGCCTGCGTGGCGTCACGGCCCAACAGGCGGCTTGGCGGCCGATGGGCGATCGCCATAACATCTGGGAACTGGCTCTTCACACGGCATATTGGAAATATGTGGTCCGGCGAAAATTGACCGGAGCGAAGAAGAGTTCGTTCGTACTGAAGGGCAGCAACTTCTTCCCGCGTCCGGTGGAGCCTGGCGAAGCGGCCTGGAAAAGCGACCTGGCGATCCTGGAAGCCGAACACGCGGCGTTGCTGAGAACCGTCGCCCATCTGCCCGCTGAATGGCGCGAGGACCCCAAGAAATGGCGGGCTGCCTGTCACCTGATCCGCGGCGCTGCCGCGCACGATGTTTATCACGCCGGCCAGATTCGCCTGCTGCGGCGGATGATTTCCGGAGCGCACGGCAATGACGCATAGCGGCCAAGAGAAGCGCCGGGAGAGCAATCGCTTTCTCTTTCTGAGAACCGCGGGCGTAATATACAATTAAGGCGGTTATGGTTACGGAAGGCATGTTCGTCACGCACCCGAATCTGAGTGACCAGATTAACCGGAAAGTCATTCAGAGCGAGGTGGAAGGTGGTGTGTACCTGCGCGACCTGCCAGAAGAGAGCAAGCTGGAGGTCGAGACCCGCAACCGTTTCTATACGGTGATCGTGCAGCGTGACGGCAACGTGCTCATCTCCGGGCATCCGCGGATCTGCCCGGACCCCGTGCTGGTGCACATTAACGGGTCCAACTGGGGCGGCTCCATGATCAAGATGAACTTCATCGGGCGGGGGATGCATTTGGAATTCCGGCACCCGGACTTCGAAGGCGTGGTGGTCACGTCGCCGATCGTGGACGTCCGCCTTATTTCGCTGGCGCCCGTCCGATGGGAAACCCGCATTCCAGAGCCGGGCTTCTAACAGGCCTCACGGGAGCCGGGCAACCAGCAGAGTGAGCAGCTTCGCCAGCGTTTCCCGCACGCGGTCCGCGGTCTTCAAAACATCGTCGTGCAACAGCCTGTCGGGGAGCACCCCGGAGGCCATGTTCGTGACGCAAGACAGGCCCAACACCTTCATGCCCACGTGATTGGCGGCGATGGTTTCGGGAACCGTGGACATTCCCACCAGATCCGCCCCTATGGCGCGCAGGAAGTGAATCTCGGCAGGCGTTTCGTAGCTGGGGCCGTGCATGCCGCAATACACGCCCTCCCGCAGGTTCAAACCAATTTCCTGGCCGGCCTGCCGGGCGATCTCGCGGTATTCGGCCGAATACGCTTCACACATACCCGGGAAGCGCGGCCCGAGTTCGTCATCATTGGGGCCGGTGAGCGGATTGGCGCCCATGAGATTGATGTGATCGGAGATGACCACGACATCGCCGGGCTGATAGGCAAGATTGATGGCGCCCGCGGCGTTGGTAAGCACCAGGCTGCGGACGCCGCGGCGCGCCAGCTCGTGGATGCCGAATACGATTTCGCGGGCGGAATAGCCTTCGTAAAGATGCGCACGGCCGGAAAGGACGATGATCTCCCTGCCGCACGCGCGTCCCGTCACCAGCTTGCCCGCGTGACCTTCGAGGGTGGAGGGCGGCCAACCCGCTATTTCCTCGTAAGGCGTTTCGAAGCGGTCTTCGAGCGCTTCAGCGAAAGCGCCAAGACCGCTGCCAAGAACCACGCCGATGGGGCTGTCATTGCCCATGCCGGATTCCTCCATTATGTTTATGCCCTGGGCCCGCGGTCATAGCAGCATCCCTGCAATACAGGCTGACATGAAATTCGCCATGGTGCCAGCGGCGACCGCCTTCAGGCCAAGCCGCGCCACGTCGGACTTGCGGGAGGGCGCCAGCGCGCCGATGCCGCCCACCTGAATCGCGATGGAACTCAGATTCGCGAAACCACACAACGCGTAGGTCGCGATCACAAAGGATTTCGGATCCAGCCCGCCCGCCAGTTTGCCCAGATCCACGAATGCCACGAATTCATTCAGGATCAAACGCGTTCCCAGCAAATTTCCCACCGCCGCGCAATCGTTCCATTTCACACCCAGCAGCCAGGCGATAGGTGCGAAAATATGGCCCAGAATTCCCTGCATCGTGCCGGGAAGCCAACCGAAACCAGGCGCCCCGTGCAGGGCTCCCAGGATGCCGTTCAGCATGGCGATCAATCCCAGGAACGCGATCAGCATGGCGCCGATGTTGAGCGCCAGATGCAAACCGTCGCCCGCGCCGCGTGCGGCCGCGTCAATCACGTTGACGCCCAATTTCTCCACTTGCACTTTGACACTGCCCGCCGTCTCCGGGGTCCCTGTTTCGGGCATCAGCATCTTAGCCAGCATGAGGGTCGCGGGCGCGGTCATGATCACGGCGGTGAGCAGGTGGCGGATCTCCACGTGCGCGATTAACACGTACGCGGCCATCACCGCGCCGGAAACGTGTGCCATGCCGCTGACCATCACGGTGAAAAGTTCGCTCTGCGTCATGCCAGCCAGGAACGGACGAATCGTCAGTGGCGCTTCCGTCTGGCCCATGAAAATGCTGGCCGCCACGTTCAGGGATTCCGCCCCGCTGGTGCCCATCACTTTTTGCATGAAAACAGCCATGCCTTTCACGAGAACCTGCATCACTCCCAGGTAGTACAAAATCGAAAAGAAAGACGCGATGAAAATCACGATGGGCAGAACCTGAAACGCGAAGATGACGCCGAACTGGTCATTCCGCGCGCCCAGTTGATCCCCGAACACGAACCGGCTCCCCTCCACCGAATACTGCAGCATGTGGTTGACGCCGGCGCTCACTACGCCGAAAGCCTGGCCGACACCCGTCCGCAGTACCAGGAACGCGAACGTGAATTGGAGCCCCAGACCCCACAGCAACACGCGTGGCTGAATGGCCTGGCGGTTGTTGGAGAACAAGTACGCGGCCGCAACGATCACGGCAAGACCCAGCAGGCCGGTGAATCGTTCCATGGGCAGCGGATTTACCCGACGACTTCCAGAATCAGTTCCCGATTTTCCGGCGCGGTGGCGGAAATGCGGAAAGCGTCTTCGACGAATTGCGCCGCTTCTTCCACGTTTTCCTCCCGCGTGTAATACAAGCGGCACAGCACGCCGCCCGCGTCGACCTTCTGGCCCACTTTCACTTCAAGAATAACGCCGACAGCGGGATCGATCGCATCGTCCTTGGTGGCGCGGCCGGCGCCAATCATCGAAGAGGCCTGGCCGATGTACTCGGCGTCGATCGCGCTGATGTAGCCGGCGCGCGGCGACATGATTTCACGCATGCCGGTGGCGTTGGGCAGCAGATCGAAGCGGTCCAGCACGGCCGGATTGCCGCCCTGCGCCGCGATGACGTCCTTCAACTTGCGGTAGCCCGAGCCAT
>CAMAUG010000058.1 GCA_945861255.1 Candidatus Sulfopaludibacter sp. SbA3 | reverse complement strand
TCCAGCAGATCTTTCCGCTTCACGAACTCGCTTTCTTTCGCACCGTTGTCATGATATCGAAACCCATCTCTCTCCTCATCACCGGATGGTATCCGCCAACGAAAAGATCGGCAGATACAGCGAAACCAACACGAACGCCACGAAAATGCCCATGAAAATCATGATGATAGGCTCAATCAGACTCAGCGCCGCGGTCACCCGCGTGGACACGTCGTCTTCGTAGAACTCCGCCACACTTCCCAGCATAGCGGGCAGCGCGCCGGTGGATTCACCCACCTCGATCATGTCTATGGAAAGACTGGGGAAAACCCCCGTCTCGCGCAGTGATCCCGATAGCGATTGCCCCTCTCGCACCAGTTTGACGGCTCCCGCCAGCACCTTCTTCAGCACCTGAGTGCCTAGCGCGTCCGACGCCGTATCCAGCGCCTGCATCAGCGGAATGCCGCCGATTAGGAGGGTGCTTAACACGCGGGCGAACTGCGCTACCTGATATTTGATCCACACTTCGCCCAGCACCGGCACTTTGAGCAGCACGCGATCCACGGCTTCGCGGCCCGCCGCCGTGTGGATCCACGCGCGGAAGCCGAACACCGCGGCCACCAGTCCGGCGAACCCCAGCAGCACGTAGTTGCGGGCGGTGGTTCCAATGGCGATCAGAATGAGGGTCGGCGCGGGCAACTGCGCCTGCATGCTGGCATATAACTCCGCGAAGTTCGGAACCACATAGGTGACCAGAAACACGATCAGGCAGAGGACCAGTGAGATCAACAGCGCGGGGTACATCAGCGACACCAGCAGTTTCTTGCGTACCGAGAGCGCCAGCTTCTGATAGCCGATGTAGCGCTCAATCACCTCCGGCAGCGATCCGCTGCGCTCCCCGGCCAGCACGGTGGTCACGTAGATGGGGGGGAAAACGCCCTGCCGCGCGAAGGCCTCCGAAAGCAGCGCGCCGTTCTTCACTTCCTCCCGCACGCGGCGCAGGTGCACGGAAAGCTTGGGCTCGGACAACCGCTCGGTGAGCAGGTCCAGCGCCTTCAGAATCGGCAAGCCCGCCCGGATCAACGTGACGAACTGCTGGTTGAAGATCAGGAATTTTTCGAGGTTGATCTTCTTCCTTGAAGGCCGGAAGCCCGCCATCGCCCCCACGTCCGAGCGCGGCCGCACGGAATAGACCAGATAGCCCTGCCCGGTTAGGCGGTCGCGGAGTTCGCCTTCGGAAGCTGCCTCGGCCACCTGCTGGTGAATCTCCCCGCGCGCGTCAGCGTATTTAAGCGTCCATTCGGGCATGGCTGGTTTCGTAAGCCCCTGATAACACTCCCAAACTACAATAGTGACACTTCTAAGTACGGGAAGCTATAGTACTATGGACGCTGGGCGGGGCTGGGACGTGCAGCTTAATGGTATTCCACAGGAACTCGGTGACCGTGGTAAGAGGGCTTGAACATGACTTCGGCGTTGCCGTCACCCCAGCTCCCGATCATTGGCAGGTCCGTCCGATGGGCACTTGAGGGTGGAAACCAATTCCACCAGCGTGTCCCCGTGTATTGAGCGGTATGCCTTGCCGATCGTTCGGGAGGCGCCCACGCCACTGGGAAGGCGGCGACGAAACAGACGCAGCGTGCTCCGCCCGGGACCAGAGTATCCTAAAAGCGTATGAGTAAGTTCGCCGTCGTCGTTCATCCGGAGCCATCGGGGGGATTCTGGGGTGAGGTGCCCGCATTGCCCGGATGTTACTCGCAAGGTGAGAGCGTGGAGGAGCTACTGGTCAACTTGCGCGAAGCCATCACGGGTGTGCTGGAAACAATGCGTGAAGAGGGCCGCGCGCCGGAAGAAGACGTACAAGTCCTGGAGTTGGCTGTCTGAAACCGGTCAGTGGGCCTGAGCTTTGCCGTAGGCTCGAACAAGCCGGTTGGACGCTCAAGCGGGTCCGTGGCAGCCACCACATCTACACGAAGATTGGGGAGGCAAAGGTTCTCTCTGTTCCCGTCCATGGAAACCACAACGTCAAGCCCGGCCTGGCGACGCGCCTCAGCAAAGACGCGAAACTGGCTTGGTAAAGTATTCGCGTGAGCTCCCTGGCGGCGCTCACTCCGCAAGGGCCACGGGCGGGACTGCTTGCACTGTCTACCGCTCCCCGAGGATCGTCCTGCCCTCCGTGATGGCGGGCACGGTCGAGCGGATGATGTTCCACCCTTCCCGCGCGCGTCGCGCTACATCGGCGCCGTTGGTGGCCGTAATCGCACAACCAATCTTTTGCGCCTTGCACGCGCGCAGCACTTGTTGGAAGGCGGCCTCCAACTGTGGCGAAGGCTGTGGCACGCCCAAGGATCGAGACAGATCCGACCCGGCTCCCAGGAAGAGCGCCCCCACGCCAGGCACCGCGGCGATCGCGTCCAAATTCTTCAGACCTTCCGCCGATTCAATCATCACCACGGCCAGCAGATCTCCGTCCGGGTTGAGCGGCCAGACATCCGCATGGCGCTCGTACTCGGCGGCTGTCAGTCCCCACGCCCACAATGCGTTGGCCGGTCCAAAGCCGCGCATACCGGTGGGTTCTTTTTCAGGGGACTGCTTGGGCGAAGGGTAGCGCATGCTGCGCACGGCCGTCCATGCCTGTTCTTTCGTATCGACGCCGTTGAAAATGATTCCCATCAGTCCGATATCGAGCGCCTGTTTCACCACCCATTGCGATTGATCGGCCTCGGGCGGGAAGCGCGCGAACAGCGCCACATTCGGCTGCAGGTTGCCTTTCTTGAGGATCGCAGCGCGGTCCGCCATGCCCGTCAGGAAGACGTGCAGCCCCGGGAAATCCAGTGGGCTGTGCTCCATGTCCGCGTAAACAAAATCCACCGGAGCGCGAGCGGTCTCCCGCGCGTTGACCAGCGAATAATCTCCGCTGTTTTGCACGCCGTACACCGTCTTGCCTTCGGCCAACTTGGCGATCACTGGGTTCAGGTGCGGCCGCTGTTGCGCCGGGGCTGTGGCCGGAACGATGATCGCCGCCAGAATGGCCAACGTGGATTTCAGCATTTGACGATCTCCCTTCATCCATACACGTTGCCGGGAACATTGATCAGCCGGGCACTCGCGAAAGGCTGTCGCCGTGTTGCCGTGATCGTCGCGTACTGCATCACGGATTCAGCGGCGCGCGCGTCCGGGCAGCGTTCCGCGTGCCCAATCGGCGAGTGGCGCGCAGTCTGAAGCGCTAGCGTTTGGCGTACTTCGTCAACCCGCGTAGCGTGTTTTCCGCGGCGTACAAATTGCCCGCCTTATCGACGATGACTCCTTCACCGGCAGCTCCGTCCGGATTGTCGGTCTGATGGCCCGGCACGAATGCGGTCACCTTGCCATCCTTGGCACTGCCAATGCGAATGCCCTTCTTCCACCCCGGATGGTTCGCGGCCGACGAATCAGCGTCAATGGCGTACAGCTTGTCGCTCTTATCGATGAATATGCCGCTGGGACGGCCGAATTGGCTCCATTGGTCCAGGAACTTGCCGTCCAGATCGAAGATCTGCATGCGCGCGTTCGCGCGATCGCAGACAAACAACCGGCCCCTGGAATCGATGGCAAGCGCGTGCGGGTTTCTGAACTCGCCCGGACCGGCACCCAGCTTTCCCCACTCCTTGATGAACTTTCCATCCTTTGAAAATCTCACCACGCGGGTCACGTAGTCCGGCGGCGCGTTCGGATTCTGGCCGGAGTGCCCATCGGCAACGAAGATGTCGCCGTTCGGCGCCGTGACCACATCGGCCGGCTCGTTAAAATGATTCGGGCCGCCGCCCGCGACGCCCGCCGTTCCCAGCCGCATCAGAACCTTTCCGTCCGGAGAAAGCTTGATCACCTGGTTGCCCTTGGTTCCGTCCTTGCTCGCCGCCGCGTCGGACACCCACACGTTGCCGTCCCGGTCGACGTGCAAACCGTGCGGGAATACGAACAGACCCGCACCGATGCTTTTGATCGGTTTCCCGGTCGCCATATCCAGAAGGTGAACGGGGGGAAGGGTTGAGCCGTCGCAGCTATTGACGTTGCAGCGGTCAATCGCCCAAACCTCGTTGCGAGGGCCGATCTCAATGCCCGCGGTCGAGCCCCAGGTTCTGCCGTCGGGGAGCGCAGCCCAATTCCGAACGGCGGTGTCGTAAGGGTTGGGAAGGTTGTGCCCGGCGTCGGCAGCGGTTTGCGCAAGCACGCTGCTCCCGCACAGCCCCAGCAGTGCAATGACCGTTAAGAGTTGGATGCGGGGCCGCCTGCGCGGCGCCGATTCTGTTTTACGAGTAGCAATCATAAGCCGTTAGATTACACCAACCCAGGACCGTGCGCCAGCGGCTCCGGCCAATCCACCCACGCGCTGCTATAGACTTGTTCTGTCAATCGCCCGCTGTCGGGCCGCGCCGCATGCGAAAAGATCTTGCGCTGTTGTTTTCCGCCGTCTTCCTGACAGAATCCAGACAGTGCGAACAGAATACAGTTATGATGGGCAGCGATGGCGAAAAACCTCAGACCGGTCGTGGCGGCATGTCTGCTGCTTACCGCGGCGACGGCCGCCCACGCCGCCACTATCATTCTGGTCAGGCACGCCGAGCGCGCGGGCGAAATGCCCGCCAATCCGCCCATCACGGCCGAAGGCCAGCGGCGTGCGCGCTATCTGGCCACGATGCTGGCGGACGCCCGCGTGGACGCCATCTTCACTACTGAAACGCTACGGACGCAGCAGACCGCCGCACCCATCGTAGAGAAACTGGCCATCCAGCCGGTGGTCATCCCGCAGAGTGACACGGACGCGCTGGTCGCCCGGTTAAAGGCACTTGGCGAGAACCAGACCGCGCTGGTGGTGGGCCACAGCGGCACCCTTCCGGCTATCGTCGAAAAACTGGGTGGCGTGAAAATCGCGGCAGTAGCCGATACCGAATACAATCGCATGCTGGTAGTGCACACCGGCGCCGGCGGCAAGGTTTCCGTCACCACTCTGCGCTTCGATGCGGCCAGGGAATGAGCGCTCGCTCCACGCTGCGGCACTTGCTCCGGGCGCTCCTTCTCAAACCACCTTCAGCTTCCAGCGGCCCCGCCGGAACAGCATCATCGCGAGCACTGTGAGGGTGGACTGCGCGATCGCGATCGCCGCGAAGATTCCGTTTACTCCCACGCCCGCCGGAAACGCAAGGAACCACGCCAGCGGAAGCTGCCACGCCCAGAAGCACACCAGGTTCAGCTTGGTGGGAGTCATGGTATCGCCCGCGCCGTTGAACGCCTGCACCAGGATCATGCCCCAGCCGTAGAACAGAAATCCGTAGGCCAGCGTGCGCAGCGTGTTCGCGGCCATCCGCACGACGCCCGCATCCTCTGTGAACAGGCGCGCCAGCGCCTCGGGGAACGCAATGAACAGCAGCCCGATCGTGCCCAGAAAGACCATGTTATACAGGCCCGCGCGCCACACGGCTTGTTCGGCGCGTTGCGGTTTGTGCGCGCCAAGATTCTGGCCCACCATCGTGGCCGCCGCGTTCGCCATACCCCAGCTTGGCAGCATCGCGAAAAGAATGATGCGAAGCGCCAGCGTGTAACCTGCCACCGCCACGCTGCCGAACGTAGCCACCATCCTCACCAGCAATATCCAGCTCGCCATGCCGATCAGGTTCTGGAACATGCCGCCCAGCGAGATGCGGACCAGCCGCAACATCAGATCCGGCATCACGCGGACGTGCGATAGATTCAGTTTCACGCGGCTCCTGCCGCTCATCAGGAACCATAGTTGCAGCAGCACCCCACAGCCGCGTCCGATGGAAGTACCGACGCCGGAGCCCGCCACGCCCAGCGCCGGGAAGGGTCCCAGCCCGAAAATCAGGCAGGGGTTGAGCAGCATGTTGATGATGTTCGCGCTCCACAGCACGCGCATGGCCAGCGCCGCGTCGCCCGCTCCCCGGAAAACTGAGTTCAACAAAAACAGAAACAGCACCGTGCCGCTGCCTCCGTAAATGGCGCGCGCGTAGTTGCCGCCGGTCGCGATCACGGTGTTGGAGGCTCCCATCAGCTTCAACAGGTCCCTGGCAAAATACGCTCCCGCGGCTCCCAGGATCGCCGCCGCGCCCAGCGCCAGGATAATCGCCTGTGAAGCCACGTCGGCGGCGCCTTCCGGATTCTTCTCTCCGATGCGCCGCGCCACCATCGCCGCCGTGGAAATGCCCAACCCCAGCGCCACCGCAAACAACAGAGTGAGCAGAGATTCTGTGAAGCCCACCGTGGCCACGGCATCGGAGCCCAAATGCGCCACCCAAAATACATCCACCACGGCGAACAGCGATTCCATCAACATCTCAAGTACCATCGGAATCGCCAGCAAAGTAATGGCGCGCGGAATGGAACCGACGGTGAAATCGCGATGCGGATCGCCCACCACTGCATCGGCCACCGCGCGCCACGCCGAACGCAGCGATACGCCGGCGGGCAAAGACGCCGAAGACTCCGGTGATTCACTGTTTTGCGTGGGATCGGGGGACATGCAAGACCGCTCGCCCATTATCGCGCGGCGAACCGTCTGGTCACGCGCCGAGCCCCGCCCCCGTGATAGTCGCGCGGCGAATGGAAACCGTTCTTCCCACGTGGCTGGTCCGATAGATGCCGCGCGCGACCTCGCCGAAACGCGTTCCTGTGTGAGTGTTGGGGATCATGTGTCGAGTCTACACAATCCGGCTGTCCTCTTATAGGCGATGCTCTTATCAGTGATGCCCGGCGGCGGCAGGCTTGGTTGCGGGCGGCTTGCCGGCTTCGCCTGGCGCGGGTTTTCCATCCTGCGCCGGTTTCGCTTCCGGTACATTCTGGTAACGCACAATGACGGAAATGCGGCGGTTCTTGGCGTCTTCCGGATGCCCGCCGTCGCGCAGGCTCTGGTCGGCGAAGCCGCGCACTTGCGCCACTTGCCCGGCGCGCGCTCCGTGCGCTTCAATAATACGGCGCGCGGCATTGGCGCGGTCCGCCGATAGTTCCCAATTGGTGTAGCCGGTGGCGCTGGTAAACGGCTTGGCGTCGGTGTGGCCTTCAATCAACAGGTTGTTCGGCAGCTGCACCAACTGTTCGGCCAGCCTCGCGATCATGTCCTCCCCCGCGGCGCTCGGCACGGGGCTGCCGGATTGAAAGAATATACCTTTTTCGCTCTCCAGCAGCTCCACGCGCAGGCCTTCGCCCGTGACGCTGAACTGCACGAAGTCCTTCAATTTCTCCAACTCCGGTTTCTGCTTGATGGCCTCTTCCAGCTTCTCCTTCAGCTTCTCCATATCGTCCTGGGAGATGTTGACGGTTTCGCCCGTGCCCGCGCTGGCGCTTCCCGTATGCGCCCCCGTGCCGGAGGGGTCCTGAAAATACGCGCTGATGGCCTGTTTTACCTTCTCGCTGCTGTTCATCAACCAGAGCACGATGAACAGCGCCATCATCGCCGTGACGAAATCCGCGTAGGCTACTTTCCACGCGCCGCCATGGTGGCCGGCGTGGGCAACTTTCTTTCGGTTGATGATGATGGGAGCGGGCTGTTGCTGGTTCATGCCGCCTCCGCCGCCTCCGGCACAGCCGCCGGAGCCGCGCCGCCGCCCTTGCAAGCGGCCTCGGTTTCAAAGAACGAGGGGCGCACGTCGCCGGGAATGCTGCGGCGCGCGAACTCAATCGCCAACGCCGGCGCGGAACCTTTGACGAACGCCATCACGCCATTACGCAGGCAACGGAAGTAGTCGGTCTCCGCGTCGGCCATCTTCGTTAGATTGCTGGCCAGCGGTCCCAGGAATCCGTAGCACAGCAGGATCCCCAGAAACGTTCCCACCAGCGCCGCCGCCACCTTGTGGCCGATCTCCTCGGGAGGCCCTCCCAGAGACCCCATGGTGATCACGACCCCCAACACGGCCGCGACAATGCCCAGCCCGGGCAGCGCGTCCGCCACCGTGGACAGCGCGCTGATCGGCACCGTGGCTTCATGATGGTGCACGTCCATGTCGATTTCCATCATCTGATCCAGGTCGAACGGTTGCACTCCGCCGGAGATGGCCATGCGCAGGGTGTCGCATACGAAGTGTACGGCGTGGTGATTCGCCAGAAACGCGGGATATTTCGAGAATACCTGGCTCTTTTCCGGATTCTCGACGTCTTCTTCCAGCTTCACCATGCCGTTCTTACGCGCCAACATGAACAGGGCGCTCAACATCTTCAGTGTTTCCAGATACGTGGCCTTGGTGTACGGGCTGCCCTTCAACACGCCCAACAGACCCTTCACGATTTTCATGACGACCGGCAACGGATTGGCGATCAGCAGCGTGCCAATGGCCGCTCCCAGGATGATCAGCAGCTCCGCAGGCTGCACCAGCACCATCAGAGGCCCACCCTCCATCAGGTAGCCTCCGATCACCGCCGCCAGTACAACGACTGCTCCTATAATCGCGAACATGTTTGGTTATCGTTTGGGCGCAACGCATGCCCAACGTGGGACTTATCGGCCCGGAACGCCGAAGCTTAGGGGTATTTCAGCCCACTTACCGCCTTGCTTCTCGCGTCCGAAGGCGGCAAAACTCGCCCCTCGAGGGCCGGGGAAGACAGGAAGCGTCGGTAGCGCGTCGGCAACATGCGTCGGCTCTACGAGTTGGCAACGCTGGCGGGCATCATGCGTCAGCACCACATGCGTCAGCACCACATGCGTCAGCAACACGTGCGTCAGCACCACGTGCGTCAGCAACACGTGCGTCAGCAACACGTGCGTCAGCAACACGTGCGTCAGCAACAGGGAACAGCACCACGCCGGTGGTTGCCACCCGGCCCCACGCGCGGTTGTGATACTCTCGCTCCCAGAACAGAAGAGAGGTGCTGTCAATGCGATCAGAATTCAAGCTTACGCCGGCGTTAGGACTGTTGTTGAGCGCCGCCCCCCTCTGGACGCAGGTGCAGCCGCCACCGGCGCCATGGCGCGGGGCAGGACCGGTCCCTTGCGTGGGTTCCGACAATGGTATTTATCCTTGTCCACCGCCCGCGCGAGTGACGGCGGTCCGCGCCGGACGCTTGTTCGACAGTAAAACCGGCCAGATGTTGACCGGACAAGTGATCGTGCTCTCGGGCGAGCGTATCACGGAGGTTGGAGCCGAGTCCCAGGTGAAGATTCCGGCAGGCGCCGAGGTGATCGATTTGCGCCAGGCCACTGTCCTGCCCGGCTTAATCGACTCGCACACGCACATGTTCAATTCGCGCAAGCCCAATGGGTCTACGGAAGCGTCCATGCTGATCGCCGTGCAAAACGCAAATAACGATCTGCGGGCGGGATTTACGGCAGCCAGAGATATGACCAGCCACGGCAACGGCTATGGCGACGTGGCACTGCGCGACGCCATCAAGAGAGGCATCATCGATGGACCCCGCCTTCAGGTTTCGACGCGCGGCATCCGTTGGGCCGCCCCCGGTGCGAAGGAAAATCCGCTGGACGCCGCCTTGGTGCGCTCCATCGAAGAAGCCCGCGCGGCCGTGCGCGATCAAGTGGCCCATGGAGCGGACTGGATCAAGCTCTACCCGGCGGGAGCCTATTCGTTCACGCCCAGCGGGCACGCGGAGTACGAAGTAACTTATCCGCTGCCCGTGGTGCAGGCGTTAGTGGACGAGACCCACAAACTAGGAAAGAAAGCCGGCTGCCACGTCTACGGCGGCGAGGGCCAGAAGAACGCCATCCTGGCGGGCTGCGACACCATCGAGCACGGCTTCGGCCTGGATCAAGAACAGATCAACCTGATGGCCGCCAAGGGCCTCTTTTATGACCCCACCGGCGTTCGCTACACCGAACCCTACATGGACGATGTGGACGCCAGGAATACCGGCGGCAAATTCCGCATGATTCCCATTTTCGAGAAAGCCGCGTCCATGGCTGCCGCGACGAAGGGCATCAAGGTAATGATGGGAAGCGGAGCGGATGGCTCCACTTTTGCGCACGGCACGCAGGCCCTGGAATTCGAATGGCTGGTGAAGCGCGCCGGCCTGACTCCCGCGCGGGCCATCCAGGCCGGCACCACCGTTAACGCCGAGGCGCTGGGCTGGCAGGACCAGATCGGATCCATCGACAAAGGTAAATACGCCGATCTCATTGCGGTGTCCGGCGACCCCTTGGCGGATATCACCGAGCTGCAGCGCGTAAAATTCGTAATGAAGGGCGGAAAGCTGATCAAGAACGACCTTGCCGCATACAGATGACCAGCGATTAATGAAGACCAACGCTCTCCGCGTGCGACCGGCGGCTAGAATTTGTTCGCGGCCGAGGGCGTCAGTCTGGCGGCGCGCAAGGAAACGGTTTTCCGGGTCGGGTATTCTGGTAGGGCGTGAACGGGAGCACGCTGACCATCAGGAAAACGCTCGACGTCGGGTGCGGGATCAATAAACTGGCCGGTGCGATCGGAATTGATCGCAACCCCGCCAGCCGCGCGGATGTGATCTGCGACCTGGACCAGCTCCCCTATCCGTTCAAAGACAGCTCGTTCGATCACGTGTATGCTGCCCATGTCATTGAACATGTGGCCGACGTGATGGGCACCATGGAGGAATTTCATCGCCTGGTCAGACCGGGCGGCACCATCTTCCTGGCCACGCCGCATTACACGGATTTTTCTTCTTTTTGCGATCCCACGCATCGCTGGCATCTGAATTCGTACTCGTTCCGGTACTTCGGGGAGAATCACGGAGGCTTCAGCTATTATTCCCGCGCCGGACTTCGCGAGACCAAAGTCCGGGTGCGCCTTCTAATGCTGTGGCGCTACCTCGGCTTCGAAATTCTGGTGAATCAATGGCCCCGCTTCCGGCTTTTTTGGGAGCACTACCTGTGCTACGTGATCCGCGGGAAGTTAATCGAGTTCGAATTCGAAGTGCTCAAGCCCGGCATTCAACCGGCGGAGACGCCCCTGGGCCGCGCCGTAACCGGAGCCTAAACCAGCGTGACAGCAGGCCGCGATATGGACGCAGAAAACGCCGTTTCCGCCGACGTGGACCCTAAGTTCATCCGTTTGGCGCGCGCTCTGGTGAGCGGCAGCCCGGTGATCTGCGACATCGGGAGTAGAGACGCGCTGGAAGGGATTGCACTGATGCGGCAGTTGGGCGGCAAACAATTGCATGTCTTTGAACCCAATCCCGGCGCGGCCGGGATCTGCCGGCAAAATCTCTCCAAGTTCATGGATGGCCATCCCCCGGAGTTCGTACTGTTCAACGAAATGGCGGTCAGCGACAGAGCCGGCCAACTGAAGTTCTATCCGGTGAACGCCGGTCTTTCCGAGAACAAAGATATCGGCTTCTCCTCCTTGTTTCAAATCAATCCCGACTACACCCGGCGCCGCGGGCGCATCATTCAGGATGAGGTGATCGTCAACGCCACCACGTTGGACGACTATTTCACCGGCAGGCAAGATCCCGATATCCTATGGGTCGATGTGGAGGGGGCTGAACTGCTGGTTTTTCGCGGAGCGACCCGGGTTCTCTCCGCCGTCAAGCTGATTCACGTCGAAGTCTCCTTTCGCCCGATGCAGGTTGGAAAGCCACTATTTTGGGAAATCGCCCGCTATCTCAAGAGCCAGGGGTTTTCATTTCACAGCTTCATGGAGATCTCCGCGGTGAGAGCTTTCTTGTATCGCTATCGGCTACTGCCGAATCTGCCGTGGCGATTGAATGCCGTCTTTTACCGGTAGAGGCCGGCGGCACGGATACCGCGGCCCCATTTGCGGCGGTGCATGCCACCCGGTAGAGTGAAGTTGTGACCGCGGTGGAGGCCTACGAATTGACGACCCAGGGCGGAGCGACGGACTTCGCGCGGCTGATCGACGCATGCGAATCGTTCGGACCCTATTGCCTAATCGGCGGCTTGGCGGTCAACGTGTACGTGGAGCCGGTGTATACGCTAGATGCCGATATCGTCGTGATCGCTTCCAGCCTTTCACCGTTGACGGAACATCTCCGCGGGCAGGGCTTCCGAATGGAGACTCATCCCCATTCGGTGAATGTTTACCCTCCGGGGAGCGAACTCAGGATTCAATTCACCATCGACGAACGCTATCAGGCGTTCCTGGCACGATCCGCACCGGCCGAGGTCCTCGGAAAGCCCGTGCGAGTGGCGTGCGTGGAGGATGTGACTCGCGGGAAACTCTGGGCCTACGGCGATCGGCAGCGCCGTCTAAGCAAGCGCAAAAAGGACGAGCTCGATCTGATCCGGCTCGCGGAAGCGCACCCTGAGCTGAAGGCTCTCTATCCGGCCGAATTGCGAGAACAGATCGACCGTGGGTGACAGCCGCCAGCGAGGTAGTTATTGGGTCATGCGCTTCTTTGCCGCCGAGGGCTCATGCGTGGTGGTCCCGGCTCCAGGCCCCACGCGCTGACAAATGTCTCTCACCGCTGATCTCATCGTAGGACAACTGAACGGCTACCCGCCGTTCTTGCGGTGCTTGTGCATCGACTCCCCGCGTAGCTCGAGGCCGATGGGCGTCGAGAACCAGTCTCTCAGGATGCCATCTGCCAGGGTAGGATCGCCTATCTGTTCGTGCCCCAGGCCGGGTGCGCCGCGATAGTCGATCTCTTCGACGCAAGCGTTGGTGCGGAGCTTGGCGTTTTTCAGCCGCCGCGCAAGTACCTGATTCTCGCGCCAGTTCCTCAGTGGGCGGTACTGTACCAAAGAGCGTGAAATGCTGAGTATAGAGTGTGACCGCCCACCGGCTCGGTACCTTTTCTTCAGTCAGCCCATTTCGTTCCGCCCCAACTTCGCTATAATCAAGGTGACCGCATTCACGCGTACTGAGTGATCCGCCAGGAGGTCCACGTTTGAAACGAGCCGGCTCAGATGAATCTCTCCGCTGTTCGTTTTGTCACAAGAGCCAGGATGTCGTTGGTAAGCTGATCTCCTCCCCCTCCGATTATCCGCGCGCCTACATTTGTGACGAATGCATCGCCGTCTGCAATTCCATCCTTGAAGATGACCGGCACGATAGCCATCCAGCGGCTCCGAATAAACTTCCCAAGCCATTGGAATTAAAGGAATATCTGGATCAGTACGTGGTCGGCCAGGATGGCACCAAAAAGAAGCTTGCCGTGGCCGTCTACAACCATTACAAGCGTATCCACATGAACAAGCAGCGCACCGGCGATGTGGAGCTTTCGAAGTCGAACATTCTGTTGATAGGCCCTACCGGCACCGGCAAGACCTTGCTGGCCCAGACGCTGGCGCGGATCCTGGATGTCCCGTTCGCCATCGTAGACGCCACCACCCTGACGGAAGCCGGCTACGTGGGCGAAGATGTTGAGAACATCATCCTGCGGCTGCTGCAAAACGCCGATTGGGACGTGCAACGTGCTCAGCAGGGCATTATTTATATCGACGAAATCGACAAAATCGGCCGCAAGGACGAAAACCCGTCCATCACGCGCGACGTGTCCGGTGAAGGCGTCCAGCAGGCTCTGCTCAAGATCCTGGAAGGAACCGTGGCTAATGTTCCTCCTCAAGGCGGCCGAAAGCATCCACATCAGGAGTTCACTCCGGTGGATACCACGAATATCCTGTTTATCTGCGGCGGCGCGTTCATCGGGCTGGAAAAGACCATCCAGCGGCGGATCGGCCAGCGCACTATCGGATTCTCCCATCAGGACGACGCGAGTGAGCCGAAGAGGCGTCCAGGCGGTTCAGGCCGGCGCGACCTGGGCACGCTCGAACAAGTGCAGCCCATGGATCTGATCAAGAGCGGCTTTATCCCCGAATTCATCGGGCGCTTGCCGGTGGTGGCGGTGCTGGAGGAACTGAGCAAGGACGCGCTGGTACAAATTCTCACCAAACCGAAGAACGCCATTATCCGCCAATACCAGAAGATGTTTGAGTTTGAGAATGTTAAGCTGAGATTTAGCGAGGACGCCCTGGAGGCGATCGCTCAGCTCGCCATGGAGCGCAAGGTGGGGGCACGCGGCTTGCGCATGATTCTGGAAGAAATGATGTTGGACCTGATGTATTACCTGCCCACCTACAAGAAGGTCCGCGAATTTTTGGTGACCAAGGAAATGGTCCTGACCCAGAAGATCAACATGACGCTTCTGGAGAAGGCCGGATAAGCAGGGGCCGGCGGCCAGAGGTCAGGGGCCAGTTCAGAAACGCCCCTGACCCCTGGCCCCTTACCCCTGGCCGCTGATACGACATGCTCACTTCCAAAGAAAAATCAGACACCCGCAAGCTGCCGATGATGCCCATCCGGGACGTCGTCATTTTCCCCCACATGATGACGCCGTTCGTGGTGGGGCGCGAATCGAGCGTGCGCGCCCTGGAAGAGGCGCTGGCGGGCGACAAGAAGATCTTCCTGGCCACCCAGCACGACGCCAGCGTGGATGAGCCCCGGCCCGACGAGATTTTCCTCGTCGGCACGGTCGCTAACATCGTGCAGAGCCTCAAGCAATCTGACGGCAACATCAAAGTGCTGGTGGAAGGCGTCGAGCGAGGCAAAGTG
>CAMAUG010000057.1 GCA_945861255.1 Candidatus Sulfopaludibacter sp. SbA3 | reverse complement strand
ACCGGCCTCCGGAATTGTTTGCGATGGAGAGCAAGTCCGGTGCATCCCATCGAAAACTGACCACTTCACCCGCGCCCGAATTTTTCAAATACGCGTGGCAGGATGTTCCGATCGTGGAAGTGCCCGCCCGCGACGGCGCGATGGTACCGGCGCGCATCTACAAGCCAGCCAACTACCGGCCCGGCGGCCCAGCGGTGATCTTCGTGCACGGCGCGGGGTATCTGCAAAACGTGCACCGGTGGTGGTCGCAATACACGGCCAATTACTTGTTCCACCATTTCCTGATGGAACGCGGCTATCTGGTGCTGGACCTGGACTATCGCGCGTCCTCCGGCTACGGGCGCGACTGGCGGGCGGCCATCTACCGGCACATGGGCGGCAAGGATCTGGAGGATCAAGTGGATGCCGCGCGCTGGCTGGTTTCCCGGCACGGGGTGGACGCGCGGCGCATCGGCATCTATGGCGGCAGCTACGGCGGATTCATCACGCTGATGGCCATGTTCACCACGCCCGGCGTATTCGCCGCCGGTGCGGCGCTGCGGCCGGTGACCGATTGGAGCCACTACAATCATGGCTACACGTCCAACATCCTCAACACGCCGCAGGGCGATCCGGAGGCCTACCGGGTTTCCTCCCCTCTCAATTTTGCCGAAGGATTGCAAGGCGCGCTCCTGATCTGCCACGGCATGGTGGATACAAACGTATTCTTCCAGGACACGGTGCGGCTGACACAGAAACTGATTGAGCTTCGCAAGCAGAACTGGTCGGTCGCGGTGTATCCGGTGGAAGACCACGGCTTCGTGCAGCCCACCAGTTGGGCGGATGAGTACCGTCGGGTGTTTGAGTTGTTCGAAGCGAATCTGAAGAAGTAAGGCGTGCCGATTTCCAAACCTAAAGTCGTGGTGGTGATGCCCGCCTATAACGCGGCCAAGACGCTGCATATGACCTATGCGGATCTGCCGCCCGGCTCCTTCGACCTGGTGATCTTGGTGGACGACGGCAGCTCCGATGAGACCGCCACCATCGCGCGCGAGATGGGGTTGGAATTGTTCGTCCACAATCAGAACTACGGATATGGCGCGAACCAGAAAACGTGCTACCGGGAGGCGCTGAAGGCAGGCGCAGGCATCGTGGTGATGGTGCATCCGGATTACCAGTACGATCCACGCCTGCTGCCGGAGATCGTCCGGCCCATTCAAGAAGGCCGCGCCGACGTGGTACTGGGTTCCCGGCTCATGGGCGACAGCCCCGTCAAGCAAGGCATGCCCTGGTGGAAATACGTGGCCAACCGCTTTCTCACGAGCCTGGAAAATCACGTGTTCGGACTCGCGTTGGCCGAATATCACACCGGCTACCGGGCGTTCGCGCGGGAGGCGCTGGAAAGCGTGAACCTGGAAATGAATTCTGACAACTTCATCTTCGATCAGGAAATCGTGGCCCAGTTAGTGGAGTCGCGCGCCCGCATCGCCGAAGTGCCCGTGCCGACGCGCTATTTTCCGCAGGCGTCCTCCGCATCGTTCGTGCAGAGTTCGATCTACGGCCTGGCTATCTTGTGGCTGCTTTTGCGATACCAACTGCACCAGTGGGGGGTTCCGCGACAACGGCAGTTTGAGAGCCTGAAGCGGCGCTATGCGGAGATGCCGGCGCCTGGGGCTGCCAAGTAAGCGGCTGCAGGCGAAACCCGATCCCCAAACCAATGCCGGTCAAGGACTTGCACCTTGGCTTCCCCGCTCTCAAGAAATGCGGCCGGAACGCCGATAGTACGCAAGAAGCCCTATGTCTACCGATGCTCTCAAATTCTCATGTTATCGTGCATTACGGCCGACCCCGGCTGCGCTTCTGATGGCGGCGATGTTTGTGCCGTTGATCGGCTGCGGCAGCAACGAGGAAGCTCTGGACGCCGGACGTGTTATTTCCGTGAGCAGCGGACGGAAAATGAAATTCGAAAGCGAACAGGTCGCGATGAACCCGGAGCAGATGACGTGCGGCATACAGAATGAGTTGTTCGGTGAAGTAGACCAGTCCGCGGCCCGCAAGGTTGCTCCGTTGTTGGAACGCGGACGGGCACTCGGCTTTACCGATGATGTTTCCGTGGGCGAATACGGCCGCGACCGGCCTAATACTCAGGTCCGCGGGACGTTTCCGCTGGTGGTCAAGCAGGTGGTGAATATTAAGGATCACCCAAACGGAGCAAAACGTGTTGAGGTTTGGGCAGGAGTGCGGATCGACCATCCCTGTTTCAGTGGCCCCCTGCAAATCATGGGTGTCCGGCGCGGAGCACTGAGCGAAACGGCGCCTGCCGCCTTCGAATTCGCCAAGGCTGAAGAAGGTTGGCGGTTGGTTCAGATCTTGCACCAATAAACGGCGCGCAGGAGCCGCTGATGTGCCCGGAGCCGCATGACGTGCCCGGAGCCGCTGATGTGCCCGGAGCCGTTGGCTGCGCCGCGGAGCCGCGGGCTGCGCGGGGGAGTCGCCCGCCATGCTTTTGAGATTCGCGAAAACCTCTATTTCATTTCTATGCCCCCGCCCTTGGATGCTAAACTGAGATTTCCGCCAGGTAGATCCTCATTTGCTTTCGGCGGGCCGCCAGTCTTGTGCGAGTAGGGAATTTTTGCAAGATTTCTGAAGGAGAATCATGGTAGCTACGGGTGGGGGTCTGGAGGGCGTCGTCGCGACGGATTCGCGGATTTGTTACATCGACGGAGACGCGGGAATTCTGAGCTATCAGGGTTACCGGATTGAGACGTTGGCCGAAAACGCCAAGTTCGAGGAAGTGGTCTTCCTGCTATGGAACGGCCGGCTTCCGAAGCAAGCGGAACTGGATGGGCTAAAGGCCGCACTCATCGCCCATCGCGAGTTGCCCGCTCCCGTGGAGGCGTTTCTCGCCGGCGCGCCGAAAGGTGCCTCGCCCATGCACGTACTGCGCACGGCGGTTTCCATGCTGGCGCTGTACGATCCGCTGCTCAACGACAACTCCATTGAAGCCAACGAAAAGAAGGCCAGCAAGCTCATGGCGCAGACGGCTACGATCGTGACCAGCTTCGACCGCCTGCGCAACGGCAACCCGGTAGTGCCGGGCGATCCAGCCCTGAGTTTCGCGGGCAATTTTCTCTATACGCTCACCGGCAAGAAGCCTGACGATGTGATGGAGCGCACTTTCGACATCGCGCTTACGCTGCACGCCGAGCATGAACTAAACGCGTCCACGTTCGCTGCGCGCGTTACTGCCGCCACGCTCTCAGACATTTATTCCGCCATCACCAGCGGCGTCGGCGCGCTACGCGGCCCTCTGCACGGCGGAGCCAATGAAGAGGTGATCCACCTGCTGCTGGAAGTGGATTCCACGGAGCAGGCGCTGGCCATGGTGAAGGAGAGGCTGGCCAACAAGATCAAGATTCCCGGCTTCGGCCATCGCGTGTATCACACGATTGACCCCCGCGCGGCCAGCCTGAAGGGCATGGCCAAGGACCTGGGCGAGCGCACGGGCCATGAAAAACTGTATGAGATCTCCACGCAGGTGGAATCCTACATCAAGGAAAATAAGGGCCTTAACGCCAATGTCGATTTCTATTCGGCATCCACGTACTATTCGTTGGGGATTCCGATCGACCTGTTCACGCCGATTTTCGCTGTGAGCCGCATGTCCGGCTGGACCGCGCACGTTCTGGAGCAGTACCGCCACAACCGGCTGATCCGGCCTCGCGCGGAGTACAAGGGCGCCGAACCAGGACAGGCGTGGGTACCCGTAGCGGCACGCTAGGCCGGCGCGCCGGCGGCAAGACCTGGGAACTCCATGTACGATCTCGGATATTTTCGCCACAATCTGGACACCATTGCCTTACGACTGGCGGATCGCGGATTCGCGCTCGACGTGGACGCGTTTCGCAGCCTGGATGCGGCTCGCCGTGCGGCGCTGACGGAATCCGAGCAGCTTAAGGCCCAGCGCAACGCGGAATCCCAGGAAATCGGGAAGCTCAAGAAAGCCGGCCAGGACACCGCCGCTAGGCAAGGCGCGGTTCGCGAAATGGGCGAGCGCATCACGGCGCTGGAGACGAATGCCAACGAGCTTGACGAACAATTCAAGCTGATGCTGGCCGGAGTGCCGAACACGCCCCACCCGTCGGTTCCCACCGGCAAGAGCGCGGACGCTAACATGGAGGTCCGCCGGTGGGGAACGCCACCGGCGTTTTCCTTCGAGCCGAAAGCGCATTGGGATCTGGGGCCTGGGCTGGGCATCCTGGATTTCGACCGCGCCGCGAAAATCACGGGTGCGCGGTTCGTGGTTTATATGGGCCTGGGCGCCAAGCTGGAGCGCGCGCTGATCAACTTCATGCTGGATGTGCACACCACGCAGCATGGCTACACGGAGGTGCTGCCGCCGTTTGTCATCAACTCCGCCAGCCTGTATGGCACGGGCCAGCTCCCGAAGTTCGAAGTCGACCTGTTTAAGCTGCAAGGCACCGACTACTACCTTGCTCCGACCGCCGAGGTGCCGGTGACCAATCTGCATCGCGATGAAATATTGGATCTTGACAAGTTGCCCCTGAAGTATTGCGCATACACGCCGTGCTTCCGCAGCGAGGCGGGTTCCTACGGGCGCGACGTGCGCGGGATTATCCGGCAGCACCAGTTCCAGAAAGTGGAGCTGGTGAAATTCGCCCGGCCCGAAAACAGCTACGAAGAGCTGGAGTCCCTCACGCGCGACGCCGAGGATATCCTGCAGCGCCTGGGGTTGCCCTATCGCACGGTAGTCCTGTGCACGGGCGACGTAGGCGCAAGTTCCGCGAAGACCTACGACATTGAAGTGTGGCTGCCCGGGCAGAACGGTTTTAAGGAAATTTCGTCGTGCTCGAACTTCGAAGGCTATCAGGCCCGCCGCGCTTCCATACGTGCGAAGTCCGGCGGCGCGAAATCGAGCAAAGACAAGCCCGACTTCGTGCACACGCTCAACGGTAGCGGCCTGGCGGTGGGACGCACCTGGCTGGCCATCGTCGAAAACTACCAGCAGGCCGACGGCAGCGTGGTGGTACCGGAGGCGTTGCGGCCATATATGGGCGTAGAAGTCATCCGCGCGGCAGGTTAGAGGCCCAGCACCCGGCAGGGCGCCCCGCGGTAGTGGCCGTCAATCCAGGAAGCGCCCGGAGAGCGTTGCCCCAAACGTACGATTCACCGAGGGAGTTGGGTGTCACTGGGTGAAGGTACCCAGCGAAAATACTTGGTACGCACTTCGGGTAGCCAGTCCGGCCCAGGAAATCAACGCGTTACCTCCGTGGCCCTTCCTTTGCTCTCTTACTTCCGATTGCTTCTCCACGTCGCGGAGCAATTTGAGCGAAAGGAGAGAACCCAAAATGGGAGCAAAACTATTTATCTCCGGAGTCCTCGCGGCCGGTCTCTTACTGACGGCCTTCGTGGACCACGGCACGGCACAACAGGCACCGGGAAAGCTGCCCGCAGCGGAACTGAGACGTTTGGCCAGCGCTCATAACGCGCCAGCCGATCACCTACAATTGGCCGCGCACTATCGGGCCGTTGCCGCCGAGCATGAAGCCGACGCCAAGGAACACGAGGCGCTGGCGGCGGAATACGAAAAAGACCTTACCGCGAAAGGGAGGGCCCAGAAGCATCCAATGTCGCCCGCCACCGTGGAGCACTGCAAGTTCTACGCGCAGCACTGCCGGAACCTGGCTAAAGAAGCACTGGCGATGGCTGCCGAGCATGACGCCATGGCCAAGCAGCCGGCGCATTGAAGGACATTGCCTCCGCCGCGGGCCACGAAACAGCCTCCGGGCGCGGTCCGCCTCCCGCAGCGGGGCTGGAGTCATGTTGCTGCCGGCGGTCACGCTCAACGCATGGGCTTGCGAAATATTACCACGCGCGACGGATAAAACGTCTGCCGCACGAAATGATTCTTCTCAACATGCAGGCCCAAATCCGTGACCAGGTCCGGGAAGTGCTCCTCCACCTGGCGACCCCAAAAGGCGGGCACCAGCTTCCCCGCCACGCCGTATACGCGATTGAAGAACTCCACGTTCTGTCCGATCAGCACCAGCGAGAACGTTCCTCCCGGGCGCAGCACGCGCTGGATTTCCCGCAGTGTGAGCTGGATATCGTCATGGGCCAACAGTTCGAACAGGTAGCAGCACATGATGGCATCGAAGCTGGCATCGCGGAAAGGCATGTGGCGAACGTCAACGGCGCCGCAGTGCGCCCGGACGCCCCGCACTTCCTGGCGCGCGCGCGATTGCGTCCGGGCCGCCATGTTGGGCGAAAGGTCCAGGCCAAACGTGATTCCCGCCGGATTCGCCCGCACCAGGCGCCGGAACATTTCCCCGGAGCCCGTGGCTACCTCCAGCACCTGCATGCCGTTGCGGATACCGGAGTGCCTCAGAGCCCACTCATGCGCCTTGGAGTGGAAGAAGAACGTACTTGCCGGATAGACCGCTGCCAGCGTGTCGTACACGCGCCGGGTACGATCCGCGATGGTGCGCGGCATCGCGTCCGTTTGGGCCGGCAGAGAATAGTTTAAGTCCGCCAAGAGTCCTCCCCATGGTACCGCGCCTTCCCCGTTTCGGTGGTTCCGCCCAACTGGCGGACGAATCCACATTTTATACACCGATTGCGGTCCTACTTTCAAGGGCATGCCCCCACTCCACGCCAGCGGCTATCCCACTAGCGCGTCCGTCTTGTTGGCGACGTCCGTGTTAGCCGCGCGTACGCCCGCGCCGCCGGCCTGTTCGGGAAGCTCGATGCCGGTGGTGGTGCCCTCCCCAACGCGGCTATCGATCCACATCTTGTAGCTGTCTCCAAACAATACCTTCAAACGTTCATTCACATTGCTGACACCGATGCCCTGCTCAAATAGCCGTCCCAGCTTGGCTTCCGGAATCCCCACGCCGTCGTCTTCCACCAAGATGTGCAGACGGCCGTCCACCACGCGGCTGCGAACCTTGACGGTGCCGCCTTCCACCTTGCTGGACAGACCGTGGCGAATGCTGTTCTCTACCAGCGGCTGCAAGAGCATGCTGGGCACCAGCATATCCAGCGTCACCGGGTCGATCTCTCTTTCAAAGCGGAGCTTCTCGCCGAAACGCACCAATTCAATGGCCAGATAGTCGTCGATGAACGAAAGCTCTTCCCGTAGTGTTGTGAGATTGTCCTGCTGGCGCAGCAGGCGCCGCAGGATCTTGGAGAGATTAAACACCATGCGGCGGGCTTGTTCCTGATCCCTGCGAATGAGCGACGCCACCGAGTTCAGCGTGTTGAACAGGAAGTGAGGGTTGATCTGGCGGCTGAGAGCATCCAGGCGCGCTTCGTTCAGCCGCAATTGCTGCTGCTCCAGTTTCATCTCACTGCGGCGGCTGTCCCAAATCTTGATGGGAAGAACGGTGGCGAACAACGTGGTGAGATATACGGCCACCGTCAGCCACGCGCTTCCATCGCTCCAGTTTTCTTGCAGCGCAAAGACTCCTCCATTGGGAAAGATAGTGGCCAGCACCGAACGGAGCAATTCGGCGATAAAGATGGCGGCCACGCACACAATGCTGAAGGCCGAGCGGCGCAGGTCGCGTTTGCGCAGCAGACGCAGCAGGGCGCGGTCCGGAAACATGGTGAACTTCCAGATGGCTTCCGTATCCGGTGCAACGTCCCGCAGCAGCCCTCCCAGCACGCCGGCGGCGGCCAGCAGAACCATGGTCAAAGGTTCACCGTTAAACATGGCCGGAATGGAAATCAGCACTCCGGAAAGCAATCCGGTGACGTAGCCGCCCAGCATCCCCATGGCGAGGCTGCCTTCCAGGCCCAGGTCGACCGCCTGGTATCCGTTCCCGGTGACAACGCGCGTGGCGACACCGGCGCCATAGATCAACGCGGCTACCAGCGCCATCTTCACGCGCTGTGGCAGCGTGCGCTCTTCCCGCATCAACATGCGTTGGAAACTGCCGCTGCGCGTCAAGATGCTGGCCAACGACGCGGCCACCGCGAGCTTCACCAGCAGGATCACCAGATGTTGTTGGAGCATGTTTTCCGGCGCCAGGGCGTTCGAACGCCCTGGCGATCATTATAATGGGAATATCCGCGCCGCCGTGCACATCGCGCGCCTACATTATCGTGCCATCCCCATTCGAGCTACGCAAAGTCGCCGAAGCCGATTTCCCCAGCCGCTTCGGAAGTTTCCGCATTTTGGGCTTCGAGGGATCGACCGATGACGAAACCGAAGACGCCGTTGTGCTCAAGATGGGCGACATCGGAACCTCTGCGCCGGTGTTGGTGCGGGTGCATTCGCAGTGCCTGACCGGCGACGTATTTCACAGCCTGCGCTGCGACTGCCGCGCGCAGCTTGAGCTCGCACTGGAAACCATTGCGCGCGAAGGCCGTGGACTGCTGATCTACGAACAGCAGGAGGGCCGCGGCATCGGCTTGCTGAACAAGCTGCGCGCGTACGAGTTGCAGGATCAAGGCGCGGATACCGTGGAAGCGAACGAGCAGCTGGGTTTTGAGGCCGACCTGCGGGCTTATCAGATGCCCGCCGCAATACTCAACTTCCTGGGAGTGCGGCGCGTGCGGCTGATGTCCAACAATCCCGGGAAGATTCAAGCGCTCGAAAACGCGGGCGTCCAGGTGACCGAACGTATTCCGTGTCTTGTAGATCCGATGGATTCCACCGAAAAGTACCTGCGCACAAAGCGCAAGAAGATGGGGCACCTGCTGGATCCGGTGTAGGTGAAAAGGGGCGCGCTACTCTTCGCCGCGCCCGTGATAGATGTCGTGCAAACGGATCAGGCCCGCACACACTTGTGTCGCTGGATCGACTACCGGCAACACGTAGATTTGCGACGGGCGGTTCTCCATCAGGCACAGCGCGTCATGCACCAGCGCACCGGGGGCGATCGTTACTGGGGAAGCCGTCATTACATCGGCCGCGCGCAGGGGGCGGATATCGTCGTGATTGCGCAAGGCGCGGCGGACATCGCCATCCGTCACCAGGCCAAGCAAGCGGTGATCTGGGGACACCACGCAGGCCGCGCCCAAAGGCCGCCGCGACATTTCAATCACCACGTGTTTGAGGGAATCGTCCAGCCGCACCCATGCCACTTCTTCGCCCGAATGCATGGCGTCCTTCACCCACACCCGCAAGTTAAGGCCCAGTTGCCCGGCGGGGTGGAACCTGTGAAAGTGCTCGGCGGTGAATCCGCGGGCCTCCATTAACCCCACGGCCAGCGCATGGCCCAGCGCCAACGCCACCATGGTGCTGGAGGTGGGTGTGAATCCCCCAGGATCGGCCTCGCGCTGCACGGACGCGTCCAGGACCACATCCATCTCTGAAGCCAGCAGCGATCGCGCGTTGCCCAGGATGCCGATGAATCGCGCATCGAAGCGGCGCAGCGGCGGCAACAGATCCAGCAGCTCCGCCGTGGAGCCGCTCTTCGAAATCATGACAACGGGATCGCCCGGCTGGCAGATGCCCAAATCACCGTGACCGGCTTCGGTGGGATGAAGGAAGACGGACGGCGTGCCGGTGCTCTGAAAAGTGGCCGCGATTTTTCGCGCGACGTGGCCGGATTTGCCCATGCCCGTGACCACAACCTTGCCGGGATGGGACAGAATCAGATTCAGCGCGCCGGTCAGCGCGCCGTCCAGCCGCTCCGCCGCGGCCATCACCGCTTCGGCTTCGGACTGCATCGCGCGCCGCGCCGCGGCGAGCCACCGGGCTTGATCGCTCATCGAATTGTCATTAAGCAAGTACTATCTTACTTAAACGCCGCGAAGGCACACGAATCGCCGACCGCTCCGCTGGCGGCAGTGGTTGGGAGACCACGCGAGGTTCAGTATCGCTCGCGCCTGGCCGGGCGTGCAGCGCCGCCTTCGCGAGGAGTCATGGGGCGGGCTTCATTCACCACAAGCGTACGGCCCATGAGATCTTTCCCATGGCAGGCTTCCACGGCCCGCAGCGCCGCACCGTCGTCATTGATCTCGACGAAGCCAAAACCGCGGGCCTGTCCGGTGAATTTGTCACGCATGACGGTGACGGAGTCGACTGCCACCCCGGCATCGGAAAAGAAATTCTGAATGTCCGTTTCGTTCGCCGAGTAGGCCAGATTACCCACAAAAAGCTTCTTCACATGCGGTTCCTCACTATTGTTGGCGTAACTGCGACTGGAGACAAGACGGAGAAACCGGGCGGCGTGACTGAACAGCACAGCGGACGGGCGGACGGAGACTCAACCTGACACTCCAATACGGCAGTAGTATGCCACCAAACGGCCAGCGAGTCAAAGGGAACAATACACTTATTATCAATAGGTTGTCTACGTCTATCGCAGCGGCGCAGGCGACGCGGGCGGCTTTCCGGTACGGGCGGCTATTTCCGGGAGCCGAGCCGCGCTTGAACCCGGATGCCGGATCAACGCTTGTAGCCGATTTTTCGCAGCAAACCGTGCCGCCATTCTTTGTCGTTATCAGATTCGATTCCCTTCGGCGGGTTGCCGTCGATCACGCCCAGAATGCCTCGGCCTTGCTCGGATTGCGCAACGATCACCTCCACCGGGTTCGCAGTCGCGCAAAAAATGTTGCAGACTTCGGCCACGTCTTTGATCCGGCCAAGGATATTGATGGGATAGCCGCCGCGCATGGCGATGACGAAGATGTGTCCCGCACCGATGGCTTGGGCATTCGCCACGGCGTTGGCCTCAAGCTCACTGTCGTTGCCATCTACGCGCGTCAGGCAGGCGCCGGACGCTTCGTTAAATGCAACACCGAATTTCATGCCGGGCACCGTGCCGACGATAGCCTCGTAAATATCTTCCACGGTCTTGATGAAATGGCTCTGACCCACGACAATGTTACCGTCGGTGGGGATGTCGAGGCGGACGCTGTGTAGTTCCATGCGCGTTGTTCTCTCACTATAGTGGATCGTGCATAATGAAACGTGCCACCGCAAAACCGCCCGGGAAAGTCCGCCGGCGGGAAACCCCACCGAAAGAAATCGAATGTCATCCATGGCCGTTTGAGCGTCCATCGCGATGGATTTGGCTTCGTGATTCCAGATGAGCCGGTTCCCGGCGTACAGGGCGACATCTACCTTCCAAAAGCCGAGGCCGACCGCGCCATGCACGGAGATCGTGTGGCCGTCCGCATAAAGCGCACCGAGCGCGACGGCCGCGCCGAGGGGCAGATCGCGGAGGTCACGCAGCGCGCGCACGCCTCCGTTGTGGGCGAATTCCGCGTGCGCCGCCGCGGCGATTACGTGGTGCCGCACGACGACCGCATCCGGCAGTGGATTGAAATTCCCGAAGGCATGGCCTTGCCGAAACAAAGCGTGAGCGTGCACCGCGTGGGTGTAACTACGGTGGAAGTGAAATCGGCGGCGGACCTGGATGGAATGATCGTCAACGCCGAAATTCTCGACTTCGGCGAACAAGGCGACCGGCCGGTGGGGCGCGTAACGGAGATCCTGGGGTATCCGGACGACTTCGGCGTGGACGTGGAAATCATGATCCGCGCGCATCACATTCCGCATGAGTTTCCCGACGCCGTGCTGGAGCAGGCGCGCGCCATCCCAGGGGACATCCCGGAATCCGAAATCGCCCGGCGCCGCGACTTCCGGTCACTGGAGATTGTCACCATCGACGGCGAGACGGCCCGCGATTTCGACGATGCCGTGTGGGTGGAGCGGCTCCCCAACCGGCATTGGGCGCTGCATGTGCACATCGCGGATGTCAGCCATTACGTGCGTCCGGGCAGCCCCATTGACCGCGAGGCGCGCCTGCGGGGCACCAGCGTGTACTTTCCGGACCGCGCCGTGCCCATGCTGCCATTGGAGCTTTCGACACATCAGTGCTCACTACGGCCCAACGAAGACCGCTTGGTGATGAGTGCCCTGTTGGAGCTGGATTCCACCGGGGAGGTGGTGGCGCAGCAGTTTATGCGCGGCGTGATCCGGAGCGTGGAGCGCATGACCTACACTGCCGTGCACGGCGTGCTGGAAGGGGACGCGGCATTGCGCGAGCGCTACGCGCGGCTGGCGGGCCGCTTCGAGGACATGCGCGAGCTGGCAATGATCCTAAACCGCAAGCGCGCCAAGCGCGGATCGATCGATTTCGATTTACCGGAACCGCTGCTCGAATTCGACGAGTTCGGAGAAATGACCGGCGTCACGCGCGCGCCGCGCAACATCGCCCACCGCATCATCGAAGAATTCATGCTGGCGGCGAATGAGGCCGTGGCATCGCACGTGGAGAATCTGGGCCAGCCGTTCATCTACCGCATTCACGAACGGCCCGATCCCAAGCGGGTGCTGGAGTTCGAGGAAATCGCCGCGCAGTTCGGGTACTCGCTGGCGCCGGGCGCGGCGCCCGTGAAGCGTTTCCGGAGTGAAGTCGTCGCCCTGGATAATCCCAACTTGACCTCGCGCAATTATCAAAAGCTGGTCGCTAAGATCGAAGGCAAGCCGGAGGAGCGCATTCTGAGTTATCTGATGCTGCGCTCGCTCAAACAGGCGCGGTACAGCGACCGCAACGTGGGCCACTTCGCGCTGGCCTCCCCCAGCTATACGCACTTCACGTCGCCGATACGCCGCTATCCCGATCTGATCGTGCATCGCGTGCTGGGCGCGCACTTGGATGCCGGGCGCTACGAAGACGACCTGCATGCGATCGGCACTGAGTCCTCGGAAACGGAGCGCCGCGCGGCGGAGGCCGAGCGTGAACTGGTGGCGTGGAAAAAAGTCAAGTTCATGATCGACAAGGTGGGCGAGGAATTCAGCGCTCTGATCATCTCCACCGCGCGTTTCGGCTTCTTCGTGGAGTTGACGGACCTGTTCGTGGAAGGACTGGTGCCCATAGACACCCTGCCCGGTGACGAATTCTATTATCACGAAAACATCCGCAAAATCATCGGCAAGCGCCACCGCAGGCAGTTTTCGATCGGCGACCGCGTGGTAGTGCGCCTGGACCGCGTGGATGGCGTTGAGAAGAAGCTGCAGTTTGGATTTGTGACTCTTCGCAAGCCATGACTGACCGGCCTCTAGTGGTTCACCCCCGCCGCATGCACGCCAGCGGAGCGCGCATGTAAAATAGAAATGGAAAGCGGGAGTAACTCAGTGGTAGAGTCACAGCCTTCCAAGCTGTTGGTCGCGGGTCCGATTCCCGTCTCCCGCTCCAAATTCTAAGGTGCGCCGGCATGTACATACTCACCTCCGGGGTCCTGTTCGCAAGTCTCCTGGTGGCACAGTCTCCGTCCAGCCCGGCGCTTTCCCATCCCGCTCTGGATGACTCCGAAGAGTTGGTTCGCATCGAGAAGATCGCGGTGACCGGGACGCGGCTGGACCAGCGTTCCGTGCAGATGCTCACGGGGTTGCGTCCCGGCCAGCAAATCAACGAATCCAGCTTGCGGAAGGCGATCCAGCGGATGACCGAATCCGGGCTGGTCAAGAACGTCGACTACGCCTACGAATCTCTCAGCGGACCCACGTCGGTGGCGGTGCAATTGACCATCGTGGATGAGGCGCCCTTGCTGCCCGCTTCCATTCAACTGCCGGAGGTGGACGCCGAAGACGTGTGGGCCTACTTGAAGGACGTGGATCCTGTGTTTACGCGGGAGTTGCCCCGCACGCAGAAAGCGATCCAGTTTTACGTACGCTATATCGAGCGGTATCTGGCCAATCAGGGCAAGCCCCAGCGCGTCGCGAGCGTGATAACGGGCGACGGAACAGGGAGCGCCAGTGGCATTATCTTCGTGCCTTCGGATCTGTTGGGAGTTCCCAGGCTGCGCAGGCAACCGTAGATGCATGCGTGCCTCGATTGGGGCGCGGCTGACGTCAGCGATTCCAGAACTCCGTTACCTTGCCGGAGCAGCGGCGGGTGGGGGGGGTGCGGGGATCGCCGCGGGCCCCTCGGTAGTCTGCTCGACCGGCAATTCGTCCGGAATATCGGCGAACTGAATGCTGGTATCCGCGCCGAAACGGTTGTAAAGCCGGAATTCGCTTTCGTTCTTGATCAGGAATTTGCCCTCCCGGGAGCGGATCTCGAACTTCAGGGGCAATAGGTAGGGTTGCCCGGAAATGCTGCTGAAGTCGAAGTTGAGATCCAACTCCACTTTCTGAATCGGAAAGTCCACCGGCAAATTTTCGGTCTCAAGACGAATGCGCATCACCATGCGGGTATCGCGGTCGGCGTAAATCAATCCGTGGTGGCCGGCGATCACACGCCGTGCCGCGCCTTCGTGATAGATGCTGTATTCCGACGTCGACTGCGGCACCCGGTATCCAAAAACATGCATGCGGCGGCCGCGCAGGGTGGCCCAGCGTTCCCACTGAAAATCGGTCTTGGTTTCGGGTTTGAAGATCTCGCTCATGATCGTGCCGAATTCGCCTGAGGAGGTCGCGAAACCAAGTTGTTCGTGCGCTCTTCCCACCACTGGGATGCCGTTCACGGAAACCACTTTGTATTCTTCCTTCTGCTCGAAGAAACTTAAGCGTTCCGCGATCGTGTCGATCAGGCGATAACTTTCCAGGCCGCTGTTGTCGGCATAGCGGCGAGTCACTTGCAGGCAAATAAAATTCGGCAGGCTCTGAACGTAGTCGAGCGCGTTGCGGGTCACCTCCCCCAGCACCTTCTTTTGTTCGAT
>CAMAUG010000056.1 GCA_945861255.1 Candidatus Sulfopaludibacter sp. SbA3 | reverse complement strand
ACGTGCAGCTGGAAGTGGAGTTGATCACGCCCATCGCCATGGACAAGGGCCTGCGCTTCGCCATTCGCGAGGGCGGCAAGACCGTCGGCGCCGGAACCGTCAGTGAGATTTTGGAGTAAAGAAAGAGCGCGCAATGAGTGTGTTGTGCGCGGTTTGAATTCAAGATGAGCAGCAGCTTAAGAGAACGCATTCGCATTCGCCTCAAGGCCTACGACCACCGGGTCCTCGATCAATCGACCGGTGAGATCGTCGAGACGGCTAAGCGCACCGGCGCGACGGTGGCGGGTCCCATCCCGCTGCCGACAGTCCGCAACATGTATACCGTGCTGCGTTCGCCGCACGTGGACAAGAAGAGCCGCGAGCAGTTTGAGATTCGCACGCATAAGCGGTTGCTGGATATCCTCGAGCCGACCCAGGACACCGTGGATGCGTTGATGAAACTGGATCTGCCGGCCGGCGTGGACGTCGAGATCAAGGCGTTTGGGAAGGGTAAGTAGCGGACAGCGGCGGCGAGGCAGAGGGGGCAGGCAGCGAATCTGGCCCCTATCCGCTGGCCGCTGGCCCCTGAAGGATCGATTATGAGCCCAGGAATCTTAGGGAAAAAAATCGGGATGACGCAGATCTTCCGGCCGGACGGGCAAGTGGTTCCCGTCACGGTGCTGAAGGCTGGACCGTGCGTCGTCGTACAGCGGAAAACACCCGCCACCGACGGCTATGACGCCGTCCAGCTTGGCCTGATGGAATACGCCAAGAAATCGAAGACCACCAAACCGCTGGCCGGACACTTCAAGAAGTCCGGCGCGGAAGGCGTAAGGTTCCAGCGCGAATTCCGTCTGGAGGGCATCGCCAACGGCGACCTCAAGGCCGGCGATCGCGTATTGGCCGAAGAGTTCAAGCCCGCCGAAAAAGTTGACGTCATCGGCATCAGCAAGGGCAAGGGTTTCGCGGGCGTAGTCAAGCGCCATCATTTCCGTGGCGGCGACGCCACGCACGGGTCCATGTTCCACCGCGCGCCGGGGTCCATCGGCTCGTCGAGTTTTCCGTCGCGTGTCTTTCCCGGCACGCGCATGGGCGGTCAGATGGGCACGGATCGCGTGACCGTGCGGAATCTCGAAATCATCCAAGTGGATGCCGAGGATAACGTGATCCTGGTCAAGGGCGCGGTTCCCGGGCCAAACGGTGGCTACGTCATCGTGAGGAGGGCGAAGCGATAGCCATGCCGAGCGTAGACGTCATCGATTTGAGCAACAAGAAGGTCGGCACCGTCGACCTGGCCGACGCCGTATTCGCGGCGCCCGTCAATGAAGACCTTTTGTACGAAGCGGTCCGCCATCACCTGGCGGGTACGCGGCGCGGGACGGCGTCCACCAAGACGCGTCACGAAGTCGCGGGGTCCGGCAAGAAACTGTGGAAGCAAAAGGGTACGGGCCGCGCGCGCGTCGGTTCCATTCGCAGTCCTCTGTGGCGCCACGGCGGCACCACGCACGGGCCGCAGCCGCGCGATTATTCCTATCACCTGCCGCGTAAGATGCAGTTGGGCGCGTTGAAGAGCGCGCTTTCCGCCAAGCTGCGCGATGGCGAATTGCGCGTGGTCAATCAATTCACCCTTGCCGAGGCCAAGAGCAAGGCGATGCGCAAGGCTCTCGATACACTCGACGCCAAGCGCACCGTGTTGTTGGTCGACAACGGAGACAACCGCAATTTGCAGCTTTCCAGCCGCAATCTGGCGGGCGTGAAACTGGTACCCAGCCGCGACGTGAATGTGTACGATCTATTGGCGCACAGCCAGGTGTTGATGAGCGAAACCGCGGCGAAGAAACTCTCGGAGGCGTTGGCGTCATGAACGTATACGATGTCATCAAACGGCCGCTGGTGACCGAAAAGGGCGTCACCAAGAAGGACAGTGAGCGGACCTTGTGTTTCCAGGTGGCCGCCGACGCCAATAAGACCGAGATCCGGCAGGCTGTCGAGACCGCATTCAAAGTGAAGGTAGAAGAAGTGCGCACTTCCACCACTGCGGGCAAGTTGCGACGGCGCGGGCGCTACTCCGGGTATCGTCCGGATTGGAAAAAAGCATGGGTTCGCCTCAAGGTGGGCCAGAAGATGCCGGAGTACGCGGAAGTTTAGGAGCTAGAAATGCCGGTCAAAAGTTATAACCCCACTACGCCGACGCGCCGCTTTCAGACGGTGGTTTCGCGCGAGGACATCACCAAGCAGAAACCGGAAAAGAGGCTGGTGGTTGGAAAACCCAAGACCGGCGGGCGTTCTTCCACGGGAAGAGTTTCTTCGCGCTTCATCGGCGGCGGGCACAAGCAGTCCTATCGCATCATCGATTTCAAGCGCGACAAAAAAGGCATCGCCGCCGTGGTAGCCGCCATCGAGTACGATCCCAACCGCAGCGCCCGCATCGCCCTATTGCACTATGTGGATGGCGAAAAGCGCTACATTCTGGCGCCCGCCGGTTTGGGCGTGGGCCGCAAGATCATGTCTGGACCGGACGCCGATATTCTGGTGGGAAATTCGTTGCCGTTGAAGAATATTCCGGCCGGCACCGTGGTCCACAACATCGAATTGAAGCCCGGCAAGGGCGGCCAGATGGCCCGCTCGGCCGGAACGCAGGCGCAGTTGGTTTCGAAAGAAAACGACATCGCCCTGCTCAAGTTGCCTTCGGGTGAAATCCGCAAGGTGATGCTCGATTGCGCCGCCACCATCGGCCAGGTGGGCAACGTCGAGCATGAAAACGTCAGCCTGGGGAAGGCCGGACGTACGCGCTGGATGGGCAAGACGCCGCATAATCGCGGAGTCACGATGAACCCGGTCGATCACCCGCACGGCGGAGGCGAAGGCCGGACGTCCGGCGGACGCCATCCCGTGACTCCATGGGGCCAGCCGACGCGTGGTTACAAGACCCGCAACAACAAGCGTACAGACAAGTGGATTGTGACGCGCAAGTCGAAGAAGCGTTAGGTTAAGCACCGGTATAAACAATGGGACGCTCATTACATAAAGGACCGTTCGTGGACGGCCACTTGGCGAAAAAAGTGGGAGCCATGAACGAGAAGAACGAGAAGAAGGTGGTGCGCACGTGGTCGCGCCGCTCGACGATCTTGCCGGAGTTCATCGGCCATACGCTCGCCGTGCATAACGGCCGGAAGTTTATCCCGGTTTACGTGACCGAGAACATGGTGGGGCATAAGTTGGGCGAGTTCTCGCCCACGCGGGTGTTTAAGGGACATGCGGCGAAGGCCGCGCCGGAAAAGACGTCGAAGCCGGCGTAGAGAAGTGTGACGGCAGGCGGCTACGGAAAGTCCCGGTGAAGCCGGAGTGAGTGAAATGGCGGGAAGCTGGCCGGGAAGAATGAGCCGGGAAGCCGGCTGCGGAAGAATGAACCGGGAATCCGGCGCGCAGTGAATGGCGGAGTGCCCGCCGGGCGGTGCAGCCGGCGGCAGGGCAGGAAAGCCAGGGTGGAGAAAACATGGAAGTGAAGGCAGAAGCTCGATACCTGAGAACGTCGCCGCAGAAGGCGCGGCTGGTGATTGACCTCATCCGCGGCCAGAAGGCCGGCGACGCCATTAATATTTTGCGCTCCACCAACAAGCGCGTCGCACCGTCCATCGAAAAAGTATTGCGCTCGGCCATCGCCAACGCCGAGAATCGGTCGAACGACACCGATGTGGATAAGCTGATCGTCACCGAAGCCTACGTGAACGAAGGGCCGCGTATGAAGCGCGTGCGGCCGGCGCCGATGGGCCGGGCTTACCGCTATCAGCGGCGCATGGCTCATATCATCGTTAAGGTAGGCGACGTCAAGGGCGGAGATAAGAAATAATGGGCCAGAAAACACACCCCTACGGATTCCGGCTGGGCGTCACCAAGACCTGGCGGTCGCGGTGGTTCGCCAAGCAGGATTATGCCAAGCTCCTGCGCGAAGACCTGGAGCTGAAAGAATCGCTAAAGGAGCGGCTGAAGGCCGCCGGCATCAGCTCGGTGGAAGTCGACCGGCCGGGCAACAAGCTCCGCATCACCATCCAGACCTCCCGCCCCGGCATCATCATCGGCCGCAAGGGCGCCGAAATCGAGAAGCTGAAAAGCGACTTGGCGAAGTCCACCAAACGCGAAATTTTCATCGACATTCAGGAAGTGCACAAGCCGGAGCTCGACGCACAGTTGGTCAGCGAGTCCATCGCGCTGCAGCTTGAGAAACGCGTGGCCTTCCGCCGCGCCATGCGCAAGGCCGTCGATTCGGCGCTGCGCTTCGGATGCAAGGGCATCAAGGTTCGCGTCTCGGGCCGCTTGAACGGCGCCGAAATCGCGCGCACCGAGTGGTATCTGCAGGGGCGACTTCCACTGCATACGCTGCGCGCCGATATCGACTACGGCTTCACCGAGGCCAACACCACGTACGGCGTCATCGGAGTCAAGTGCTGGGTCTATAAGGGCGAGATTCTTCCGGGTGGACAGCGCCGTACCCTGCGCAATGAACCGGAACCGCGCCGTCCCGCGCGCGACCGCCGCGACCGCGGTGATCGCGGTGGAGACCGCGGCGATCGTGGTCCGCGTGGACCGCGGCCTGAAACAGGCGCCGTACAAGCTCCGCCCGTGGAACGAGGGCCCGCGCCGATTCTGCCGCCGATGGCCGCTCCTTCGGCTCCCAGTTGGAAAGACGCGCCGGCCGAGAGCGCTCCGGAAACGCCATCCACGGCGCCTGCAACTTCACCCGCGACTCCGTCAGGTGACAAGCAAGGGGGCAGCGAATAAGACATGTTGATGCCCAAGAAGGTTAAGTACCGCAAGCAACAGCGCGGGCGCATGACCGGGAAAGCCTGGCGCGGCTCATCGCTTGCGTTCGGCGATTTCGGACTGAAGGTTCTCGAATGCGGCTGGATCACGGACCGCCAGATTGAAGCGGCCCGCGTCGCCATGACGCGCTCTATTAAACGCGGCGGCAAGGTGTGGATCCGCCTGTTCCCTGATAAGCCGATTACGAAGAAGCCCGCCGAAACCCGTATGGGAAAAGGCAAAGGCGCGCCGGATCAGTGGGTCTGCGTGGTGCGGCCCGGGAAAATTTTGTTTGAGATGGAGGGCGTAAGTAAAGAGATCGCGGCCGCTGCCATGCGGTTGGCCGCCGCCAAGCTGCCGCTGCCCACCAGGCTGGTGACGCGCGAGGGCGTGGAGTAGCACATGCCGAACAAACACATGAACAAGATCACGGCTCTCGATGCGGCCGAGATGGCCAAGCAGTTGGGCGAGAGCAAGGAGCAGATGTTCCGCATCCGCTTCCAGATGTCGCTGGGACAGGCCGACGGTTTGAAGAAGCTCCGGCAGTTGCGTAAGGATCGCGCGCGGATGTTGACCATCGCCCGGCAGCGGGAGATGGGTTCCGCGGCGCCGGCGGCGGCGCCAGCTCAGAAAAAAGGTAAGGGCAAGAAGTGAGCGCCATGGCGGAAATCAAAAAAGCGAATAAGCAGGAAAAGATCGGTTCGGTCGTCGCCAACAAAATGGCCAAGACCATTGTGGTGGAGGTCACGCGGCGGTCGGCGCACCCGCTCTACAAGCGGGTGGTCAGCAAGCGCAAGAAGTTTTATGCGCACGACGAGAACGAAACGGCCAATGTGGGCGACGTGGTGCGCATTGTCGAATGCCGTCCCATGAGCAAGCTCAAGCGCTGGCAGTTGGGCGAAGTGATCCGCAAGGCCGTGCAGGTGACCACCGATTTGAGTTCCATCGGAATTCAGACGGGGCCGGAGCGGCGGGTTTCAAAGAAAAAGGGTAAAGGCTAGCGGCCCGGCTCACCCAGCCGGACGCGGACGCCGCAACGGCGCGCGCAGGCTGGGAGCGCCAAGGCAGGAGAAGAATTTATGATCGGGATGCGGACAATGCTCGAGGTGGCCGATAACAGCGGGGCGCGCAAGTTGCAATGCATCCTGCCTCGCGGCGGCGACCTGGGTTTGCGCGCAGGTTTGGGCGATATCATCACGGCGAGCGTCAAGGAAGCCGCGCCGGATTCGGCCATCAAGAAAGGCAAAGTGGTGCGTTGCGTGGTGGTCCGCTTGCGCAAGGAAACGCGCCGCAAAGACGGCACCTATATCCGGTTCGATACGAACGCGGCGGTGCTGATCAGCGATATCGGGGAGCCGGTGGGAACGCGCGTGTTCGGCCCGGTGGCCCGCGAACTCCGCGAAAAGCGCTTTATGAAGATTGTTTCGCTCGCTCCGGAGGTGATCTAACTCCATGGCAAGAAGAATACCGCCGCGGCATCAGAACGATCCGTGGATCCGGGTGAAGATCAAGATCAAGAAGGAAGACACCGTGAAGGTGATCGCCGGCCGCGACAAGGGTAAGACCGGCCGCGTGCTTCAGGTGGACGCCGAAAAAGGCAAGGTTCTGGTGGAGGGCGTCTCCATGGTCAAGCGCCACACCAAGCCCAATCCGCAGCGCCAGATCAAGGGCGGCATCGCCGAGCGGGAAAGCCCCATCGCCATTTCAAACGTGATGGTGTTGACTTCCGGCGGCGTGGCGACGCGCATCGGCTACCGCATGGAAGGTGACCGCCGCGTGCGCATCGCGAAAAAGGGCGGCGAAATTCTTGACAAGAAATAGGTAATTATGGCGGCACGGCTTAAAGAAACATATCTTAAAGAAATCATTCCGGCACTCACCAAGGAGTTCAATTACAAGAACCAAATGGCCGTGCCGAAGGTCGAAAAAATCTCGCTCAATGTCGGGATGGGTGAGGCTACGCAGAATGCCAAGTTGATGGACGGCGCGGTGAATGAGCTGACGGCCATCGCCGGACAGAAACCGGTCATCACCAAGGCGCGCAAATCCATCGCCGCATTCAAGCTGCGCGAGAATATGGCGATCGGCTGCGCGGTCACGCTGCGCGGCGACCGCATGTACGAATTTCTGGACCGCCTGGTCAACGTGGCGCTGCCGCGCGTGCGCGACTTTCGCGGCGTGTCCTCGAAATCGTTCGACGGCCGCGGGAACTACACGCTCGGCCTGAAGGATCAGCTGATTTTCCCGGAAATCGATTACAACAAAGTCGAGAAATCCAAGGGCATGAATATTTGCATCACCACCACCGCCAAGACCGATGCCGAGGGCTTGGCTCTGTTGAAACACCTCGGCATGCCGTTCAGCAAGTAGGGCAAGAAGGAATTCATGGCGACCACCGCAAAAATCGCGAAGGACGAAAAGCTCGCTATAGCCAAGGCGGCCGGAATACCCAAGCTGCGCTGCCGCCACCGCAACCGCTGCTTCCGCTGCGGGCGGCCCCGGGGATTTCTGCGCAAATTCAAGCTGTGCCGTATCTGCTTCCGGGCTCTGGCGCTGGCCGGGGAAGTGCCCGGCGTGACGAAGGCGTCATGGTAGGGGCGCGGTAAGGACGCGAGGAGGACTGACAACGAATGACGACATCCGATCCCATCGCCGATATGCTCACCCGGGTCCGCAACGCGCTCTCGGCGCGCCACCCGAAAGTGGATGTGCCCGCGTCGCGGCTCAAGGCGGACATCGCGAAGATTTTGAAGGATGAGGGCTACATCGCCAACTATAAGTTGACCGAGGACGGCACCCAGAAATCCATCCGCATTTATTTGAAATACACGCCCGGCAACGTGCCGGTGATCTCGCGGATTGAGCGCGTCTCGCGCCCCGGCTGCCGCGTCTACGTGGGTTCCAAGCGCGTGCCGCGCGTGTTGGGCGGGCTGGGTATCAATATTTTGACCACGCCCCGCGGCGTGATGACCGGCTCGTCCGCGCGTAAGGAAGGCGTCGGCGGGGAAGTTCTGTGCCACGTTTACTAGGAGCATGCAGGAGTAAGATGTTATGTCACGAGTAGGAAAAAAACTGCTACCGCTGCCCAAGGGCGTGAAGCTCACGGCCGGCGCGGAACTGCTGGTGGAAGGCCCCAAGGGGAAGCAGACCGTTCCGCTGCCGCGCGGCATCACGGTCACGCAAAAAGACGGCATCGTGGAATTCCAGCGCGATGGCGACGACAAAGCCGCGCTGCATGGGCTGACGCGCGCTCTGGCCGCCAATGCCGTGCAGGGCGTCTCCACCGGGTTCACGCGGGAATTACAGTTGTTCGGCGTGGGCTATAAGTGCGACGTCAAGGGCCGCATCGCCACTTTCACTTTAGGATATTCGCACGCCATCGAATTTTATCTGCCCGACGGTATCGAAATGCGCATCGATAAACCCGCCAATAACCTGACGCCGCTGATCCTCACGGGCGGCGATAAGCAGGCGCTGGGCCAGGTGGCCGCCAAAATGCGGGCGCTGCGCCCACCGGACCCCTATAAGAACAAGGGTATCCGCTACGCCGGTGAAGTGCTTCGCAAGAAGGCCGGCAAGACGGGCGCGAGCGCGGCCAAGTAATAGGGAAAAGGTCAAGGAAAGGACGGCAATCGAACCATGGCACGCGATTCGAAAAATCAGATCCGGCTGCGCATTCATAAGCGCATCCGCCGGCGCGTCAGTGGCACCGCGGAACGCCCGCGCCTGGCTGTCTTCCGCAGCGTCAAACACATCTACGCGCAGGTCATCGACGACGGAAAGGGCCACACCGTGACTGCGGCTTCGTCGGCGGAAAAGGCCGCCGGCGTCGGTACGGGCGGGAACGTTTCCGGGGCCAAGGCCATCGGCAAACTGGTGGCCGAGCGCGCCCGGGAAAAGGGCATCAAAGCAGTAGTGTTCGACCGCGGCGGCTACCATTATCATGGCCGCATCAAGGCATTGGCGGATGCCGCGCGCGAAGCCGGACTGGAGTTCTAGCCGATGGCAATCATTCAAAAACGTATCGATCCCAATACCCTGAATCTCAAAGAGCAGGTGGTCTCCATCAACCGCGTCACCAAGGTGGTGAAGGGCGGCAAGAACATGAGCTTCTCGGCGTTGGTGGTGGTGGGGGACCCCGGCGCCAAGGTCGTCGGCTTCGGCACGGGTAAGGCCAAGGAAGTTCCGGCCGCCATTAAGAAGGGCATTGAAGCCGCCAAAAAGAATTTGCGTAAAGTCAACGTTCTGGCCACCACTATTCAGCACGTGGTCGTGGGCCAGTTCGGCAGCGGCCGCGTATTACTGAAACCGGCGCCGGCGGGAACCGGCGTCATTGCCGGCGGCCCCGTGCGCGCCGTGATTCAGGCCGTCGGCATTACCAACGTGCTGACCAAGTCGCTTGGTTCCCATAATCCGCATAACGTGGTGAAGGCCACGATCGACGCGCTGGAACAACTGCGGGATCGCGCCGCCATGGCGGAGCTGCGAGGCGTGGGCCTGGAAAAGGTAAGTTAACATGGCGGGAACGATTAAAATTAAGCTCGTGCGCAGCACCATCTGCACGCCCGAAAAACATAAAGTCATCGTCCGCGCGCTGGGCTTGAAGAAGCTCAACCGCGTGGTGGTGCGGCCCGATACGCCGGGCTTTCGGGGGATGGTCAAGAAGATTCCGCATTTGCTGGAGATCGTGGATTAGTAAAGGCAGCCCTGCAAGCGCGCCGGCGAAGTCCGTTGCGCGCGGTGGAGAAGCGAAAGCGCGCAGGCGAAGTCCGTTGCGCGCGGTGGAGAAGCGAGAGCGCGCAGGCGAAGTCCGTTGCGCGCGGTGAACAGAGTACTCTATGAATCTGACTCAACTTCGGCCCCCCAAGGGGCAAAAACAGAAAAAACGGCGCCTCGGCCAGGGCATGGGCACCGGGCGCGGTAAGTTTTCGGGCCGCGGCGCCAAGGGCGCCAAGTCCATCTCCGGCTATTCCAGAATGCGCGGATTTGAAGGCGGCCAGATGCCGTTGCATCGCCGCCTGCCCAAGCGTGGATTCACCAATATCTTCGGGAAAGAATACGCCATCGTCAATGTCAGCACGCTGGAGGCGCTGGAAGGCGTGTCGTTCGATCCGCAAACTCTGCTGGACCTGCGCGTCATCCGCAAGCTTCAGGACGGTTTGAAAGTGCTGGGTACCGGCGATTTGAAGCGAAAAATCACCATTAAGGCGCACCATTTTTCGAAATCGGCACTTGAAAAAATTCAGGCCGCCGGCGGCACGGCGGAAGTGATAGCGAAAAAAGCCGGCGGAGTGTAGGCGGAAAAGTAAGGCGGAAAGTAAGCAATGTCCCGGGGAGATAGGCCATGAAGTTCCTGGAAGCCGTAGCCAACGTATTTCGCGTGCCGGATCTGCGCAAGCGGCTTCTGTTCGCACTTGCTTTGTTGGCGGTGTACCGCCTGGGCGGCCACATCCCCACGCCCGGCATCGATACGAACCGCCTGGAAGAATTCTTTGCGCAAAACCAGGGCACGCTGTTCGGTTTCCTGGATCTGTTCAGCGGCGGCACGTTCCGCCGGTTGACCATCTTCGCGCTGGGCATCATGCCCTACATCACGTCGTCCATCATCCTGCAATTGCTCACCGTGGTGGTCCCGACGCTCGAAAAGCTGCAAAAAGAAGGCGAAATCGGCCGCCGCAAGATCACCCAGTGGACCCGTTATCTGACCGTCGCGCTCGCCCTGGTCCAGTCCTTCGGCATCGCGCAGGCTTTGCAGGGCGCCCAACAGGGTTTCGTCACCAATCCAGGCTGGGGCTTTGTGTTGATGACCATGCTGAGCCTCACCACCGGCACCGCGTTCATCATGTGGCTGGGCGAGCAGATTACGGAGCGCGGCATCGGCAACGGCATGTCGCTGATCATCTTCACCGGCATCGTGGTGAATCTGCCCAGCGCCATCTACGAAATCGTCACTAGGATTCAAACGGGCGATTGGAACGCGCTGCAGGTGATCATCATTCTGGCGATGATGATCGCCGTGGTCGGCTTCATCGTATTGGTCGAACGCGGGGAGCGGCGCATCCCGGTGCAGTACGCCAAGCGCGTCATCGGCCGGCGCATGATGGGCGGGCAGTCCACGCACCTCCCTCTTAAAGTGAATGCCGGCGGCGTCATCCCGGTAATCTTCGCCAGCTCCCTGCTGGCATTTCCGCAGACGCTCACCACCGTGCAGTACGTCAAGGATTCGCCGGTCCTGAGCTCCATGCTGGGAGCCATCGGCGGCGCCGAGCCCCTCTACTACCTGCTGTATACGGCGCTGATTATTTTCTTCTGCTTCTTCTACGTCTCCATCATTTTTAATCCCAGCGAAGCGGCGGATAACATGCGTAAGTACGGCGGCTTCATTCCGGGCATCCGTCCCGGCAAGAACACCGCCGATTACATGAACAAGATTTTGACCAAGATCACGGTGGTGGGTGGATTGTATCTCTCGATCCTGTCGCTGCTGCCGCAGATCATGATCTCCGGCATCAAGCTGCAGCGGTTTCCGCTGGTGGGCAATTGGATCGATGCGAATTTCCCGCGCTTCTTGCTGGACGGTCTGGGTGTGAATTTTTACTTCGGCGGGACCAGCTTGTTGATCGTGGTCGGCGTGGCCATGGATACGGTCAATCAGATTGAAGCGCAATTGATCATGCGGCATTACGAAGGTTTTACGCCGCGCGCGGGCCGGATTCGCGGCCGCCGGAGCGGGATCTGACATGCCTCCGGAATTCGCCAACGGCGTGCTGCTTCCCGGCGGGTGGTGCCGGGAATCCGGTGCGCTGCGTGATTCTTATAAGAGCGTAAAGGGAGCGGAGCCCGCCCGCTCAACGCGACCGGGAATAGCCCGCGCCGCACTCCCTTTCACGCGTGTTCATTGGAAGGAGTGCCCGATGAACCGCGGCAGATAGGCCGCAGCCGGGTTTTGTGCGTCGATGAGCCGGTTGTGCCTGATCTTATTCGGACCGCCCGGTTCGGGCAAAGGGACGCAAGCGAAGTTGCTGCGGCAGTCCTTGGCGGTACCGCATATCTCCACGGGGGACATGCTGCGGGAGAGAATGGAACACCTGGACGAGTTAGGTTCGCAGGTGGCGGAAATGTTGCGGTCCGGCGGTTTGGTGCCGGATGAGACGGTGAACGTAATGGTGGAAGACAGGATCGCGCAGCCGGATTGCGGCAAGGGGTTCATCCTCGACGGATACCCCAGAACGGTCAATCAGGCGGCGATCTTGAGCGGGCTGTTGGAGTCGCACAACGTGGCTGCCACGCTGGTGTACCTAAAAGTCGACTATAATGTCATTATGGCGCGGCTCGCCGGCCGAAGGCAGTGTCCGGCGTGCGGTACTTTGTTTAGCCACTCCGCCGGCGCTCCCACCGGGCCGGAAGTTTGCGATCACGATGGCGCGCAGCTTGTGATTCGCGAAGACGATCGTCAGGAAGTGGTTGCGGAGCGCTTGAAGGCGTATCACCGCCAGACGGCGCCCGTCTTGGAGTATTTCAAGAGTGCGGGCGTTCCGGTGTGGGAGGTCGATGGCGCCAGCCCCGAGGGGCCGCAAGGAATTGCGCGGCGCGTCCGGAGCTTGATCGAAGAAAAGTTGGTTTCGTGAGTGGAGGAGTGAGCTAGGCGCGTGATTGTGCGCAAGAATCAGTCTGAACTGGAGAAAATGCGGGCCTCCGGCCTGCTTGTCTACCAGATTCTAAATACCCTGCGGGGCATGGTAGGCGAGGGTGTCTCTACGCTGGAGCTGGAGGCGACGGCGGAAAAAATGATGGCTGACGCCGGGGCGAAGCCGGCTTTTAAGGGTTATTCGAGCGCGAACGCGGGCAAGTATCCTTTTGTTATGTGCGTTTCGGTTAACGATGAAATCGTCCACGGTATGCCGTCGCAGAAGAAGATTTTGAAGAAGGGCGATATCGTTTCCCTGGATACGGGAGTGCAGTTGAACGGCTACTACGGAGACTCCGCGATTACCGTCGCGGTCGGTGAAATCTCTCCGGAGGTCCAGCGGTTGCTGGACGTGACGCGCGAATCGTTGGATCTGGCGATTGACAAAGCCAGGCCCGGCAACCGGCTGTTCGATATTTGCGGCGCCGTCGAGCGGCATGTGCTCGCCAACGGCTTTTCGATCGTCCGGGAATTCGTGGGCCATGGCATCGGTACCCAGATGCATGAGGAGCCGCAGGTTCCCAATTACGTCGACCGGCGGAATGAAAATCCGCGGTTGAAAGAGGGCATGGTGTTGGCCATTGAGCCCATGGTGAACGCCGGCGCGCCCGGCAGCCGCGTGCGGCCCGATAAGTGGACGGCGGTGACCGAGGATGGAAAGTATTCGGCGCATTTCGAGCACACCGTAGCCATTACGGCGAATGGACCGTGGGTCCTTACCGGGCCGTGACGGAGCCAGGGGTCGGCGGCCAGCGGCCGGGGGGCCGTAAGGAAGGTGCGGGGGCCGGTGAAGTAGCGCCTGCGGCCAGTGAAGTAGCGACGGTGGTCGAGCTGCTCCCCAGCGCCGCCTACCGGTTGAAGTTGGCGAACGAAGATGTAGTGCTGGCGCATGCCGCCGGCGCGGGTGTCAGGAATTTTGAGCGGTTGCGTCCGGGAGATCGGGTGAGAGTGGAGCTTTCCCCTCATGACCGTACCCGCGGCAGGATCGTGGAACTGGTCGAGTAGCGCAAGAAGGAAACCGGCCGCCGGCCCCTGGCCCCCGGCCTTTGAAAGGAACTGGCCCCTGGCCCCCGGCCCCGGCCCCCGAAGAATTATGAAGGTCCGAGCATCGGTAAAGAAAATGTGCGATAAGTGCAAGGTCGTCCACCGCGAAGGCGTGGTGCGCGTCATCTGCACGAATCCGAAGCATAAGCAGAGGCAAGGTTAACCATGGCCCGATTAGCAGGCGTCGATCTACCGTCAAAGAAGCGGACCGAAATCGGTCTCACCTATATCTATGGCATCGGCCGCACGCGCAGCAAGTCGCTGTGCCACCGCGCCGGAATCGATCCGGATAAGAAAGTGGCGGATCTCAGCGAGGACGATATCAACCGCATCCGTCTCATCCTGGAAAGCGAAGGCTCCGTCGAAGGCGATCTGCGCAAAGAAATTTCGCTGAACATCAAGCGCCTCATCGAAATGGGTTCCTACCGCGGCTTGCGGCACCGCCGCGGGCTGCCGGTGCGGGGCCAGCGCACCCACACCAACGCGCGCACCCGCAAGGGTCCGCGGCGCGCCACCGTGACGGGCAAGAAGAAAGCGGCGAAGACATAACATGGCCACAAAGGCGACAGCGAAAGCAACCGGGAAACCAGCGGCCAAGGGCGGCAAGAAGAAGGCCTTTAAGAAGAAGGAAAAGAAGCATGTCTCCGTGGGCGTGGTCCACGTCCAGGCGTCTTTCAATAACACGATCGTCACCATCACGGACACGGTGGGCAATGTGCTCTCCTGGTCCAGTTCGGGCTCGCTCGGCTTCCGCGGCTCCCGCAAGGGGACTCCGTTCGCCGCGCAGCAGGCGGGTTTGACCGCCGCCAACAAGGCCAAGGATGCGGCGGGTCTGCGGAGCGTCAATGTTGAAGTGAGCGGGCCGGGCGCGGGCCGGGAATCGGCCGTGCGCGCTTTGTCCACCGCGGGCTTGGAGGTTCGCGCCATCCGGGATCGCACGCCGATTCCCCACAATGGCTGCCGGCCGCCCAAGAAGCGGAGAGTTTGATGTAGCGGTGCTGTTGGAGAATTTGAGATTTTTTGGAAGCAGGAAGACCGGCGCTCCGGCGCCCGTAAACTGCACCTACTTTGATGGAACGCGCACAACGCGGTTGTCGTGCGCTGTACCGGCCCCGGGCCCCTGGCCCTCGGCCCC
>CAMAUG010000055.1 GCA_945861255.1 Candidatus Sulfopaludibacter sp. SbA3 | reverse complement strand
CCCGGTGTAGCGGAGAAGGCCGCCGCGTACCGTCTGGCCATCGCGCGCGAGTTCACGGCCGACCTCGCCTACGCAGCCACGCTGGCCCGCCGCGTCTTCCTGGGCCGAGTTTTGGGAGGTCCGGTTCCCGCGCGGATGGTACAGTTCACGCGCCGCAGCCCGCGATTTCGCGCCACCATGCAGGATCTGTTCGCGGGCACCCAGCCGTATCTGGAACTGCGCGCCCGCGTGCTGGGGAATCTGGCGGGAACCATTCGGGAAGTGCTTCAGAACTACTTTCTGGGCCGCACCTGCGCGGACACTCCCCAGCTCACATCATGAAAACCTGGAAATCCGAAGCATTGTTCCGGCGCGCGAATTCGGTTATTCCCGGCGGCGTAAATTCACCGGTGCGCGCGTTTCGGGGCGTCGGCGGCTTGCCGCTGTTCATCGAACGAGGCGAAGGCTCCAGAATCTACGACGCCGACGGCAATTCCTACATCGACTACGTCAATTCGTGGGGACCGTTACTGCTGGGCCATTGCCCCGCGCCGGTGATCGATGCTTTACGCGAAGCGTTGGAATCAGGCACCAGCTTCGGCGCGCCCACGGAGCGCGAAGTGGAGCTCGCGGAACTCATTTCACAGGCCGTGCCGTCCATGGAAATGGTGCGCCTGGTCAACTCCGGTACGGAAGCCACCATGAGCGCGCTGCGCCTGGCGCGCGGATTCACCGGGCGCGACCTGACCATCAAGTTTGAAGGCTGTTATCACGGTCACGTGGACTCGCTGCTGGTCAAGGCCGGTTCCGGGATGGCCACGCTCGGGATAGCGGACACCGCGGGCGTGCCGAAGGCCTTCGCAGAAACTACCATCGCGCTGCCGTTCAACAACGTGGAAGCCGTGGAACAGGTGTTCGCCGCGCACGGCGATCAGATCGCCGCTGTGATCGTGGAGCCGGTGGTGGGCAATATGGGTTGCGTTCCGCCCGCGTTCGGGTTCCTGGAAGCACTGCGTAAGTTGTGTACCTGGCACGGAGCGGTGCTGATTTTCGATGAGGTGATGACGGGGTTTCGCGTGGCCCTGGGCGGCGCGCAGCGGCGCTTCGGCATCCACCCGGACCTGACCACCCTCGGCAAGATCATCGGCGGCGGCCTGCCCATGGCCGCCTATGGCGGGCGCCGCGACATCATGCGGAAGATCGCTCCGTTGGGTCCCGTGTATCAGGCGGGCACGCTCTCGGGAAATCCGTTGGCCGTAGCGGCTGGACTGGCGATGTTGCGGTACTTGATGGCGAACCCTGAAATCTATGTGCAACTGGAAGCTCGCGGACGCCAGATAACGGAATGGACGCCACCGGGCGTAACCATCAACCGCATCGGCGCCATGTTTACGTTCTTTTTCTCGTCCGGTCCCGTCACCGATTGGGATTCGGCCAAGCAATGCGACACCGCGCGCTTTGGCCGCTTCTTTCATCACATGCTGGAGCGGGGAGTGTATCTGGCTCCGTCGCAATTCGAAGCGGCGTTTCTTTCCACGGCGCACACCGAGGAAGACATCCGGCACACGGTGGAGGCCGCGCGTGAGTTCTTCGCCATCCCCTGAAGGCTTGTGCGCGACCTGCGTGTGGCGGCGCGGCGTGACGTCTGACCGCGGGTCCGTGTTCGTGCTGTGCGAGAAGTCACTAGAGGATGCAAGCTTCCCGAAGTACCCGCGCCTGCCGGTACTGGCGTGCCCGGGCTATCAGCGAGCGGCTCAGGTGTAGTAAATCTCCAACTCCACCGGCGCGCCCGCGCCGCATCCCAGCTGCGCCGCGGCCGAAGCCTGATTCGCGCCGATCTCCAGATACCCCGAGCTGCCCACGATCACGAAAAGTTCGCCGATGGCCGTCTCCGCATAATGTAGCGCCAGCCGGTGAATGCACGCCTCGCCTGCCCGCATCTCAAACGGCCGGGTTTTGAGTGCCGCGAAGTGTGCGATATCGAAATTCGTGATCAAGTTGCCGAAGCGGTCCACCTTCAGCACAATCCCGCGCCAGGCGTGCTTGGTAAGCCGCGCGGGCTGCAGCGTTACCAGACGCGCATGATCGGCCACCAACTTCCCGAACGCCGCCGGTTTCGCGCCTGCCGCCAGGTGCGCCGCCGCGGGCGCAAAAACATCGCGGCCATGAAATGTCCGGCTTACGTTCGACAGCTTGAACTTGGGATTTGAGATAATACGCACCTTGTGCGGCCCCGCGTCGTAAATCATGGATAACACGCCGTTGTCGGGCGCGATGAAATACTGTCCGCCCGCTTGGACCAGAATCGGCCGGCGGTCGCTCCCTACGCCCGGGTCCACCACCACCACGTGAATCGCTCCCTTGGGGAAGTATTTCCACGCCTGTGCGATCTCAAAGGCCGCCTCGGCGACGTTGTAGGGCTGAACGCCGTGGGTGATATCGACGATGCGCGCCTTGGGCGCAATCCCCACAATGACGCCCTTCATGGTCCCTACAAAGTGGTCGGAATGACCAAAATCCGTAGTCAGCGTAATCAGTGCGTTTGGCATGCCTGTTAAAATTGTAATGGACCCAAAAGAGGCCATCTCCGTGCCGCGCTATTACTTCGATCACAACGCCACCACGCCCGTTTCGCCAGAGATCTTCGCGGCGATGGCGCCGGTGATGACGGAAGCGTACGGTAACGCGTCCAGCATCCATTATTTTGGCCAGGAGGCGCGCCGGTTGCTGGATGACGCGCGCCGCGAAGTGGCTTCGATGATCGGCGCGCGCGCCGAGGAGGTCGTCTTCACCAGCGGTGGGACTGAGGCCGACAACATGGCTCTGTTCGCCGCCGGTCGCGATGGCCACGTGATCGCCACGGCGGCTGAGCACCCCGCCGTCCTGCAAACCTGCGCTCAATTGCCCAACGCGACCATGGTTCCCGTGGATGGCAGCGGCCTGGTGAATCCGGACGACATCCGCCGCGCCCTTCGCCCGGACACGGTATTGATCAGCGTCATGCACGTTAACAACGAGCTTGGCGTGATTCAACCCGTGGAGGAGGTCGCTGCTGTTGCGCGCGCGGCGGGCGTGCCATTTCATTCCGACGGTGTACAAGCCGTGGGCAAGATCCCCGTGAACCTTGCGGGCATCGATTTCTATTCGATCAGTGCGCACAAGATCTATGGGCCCAAGGGCGCCGGAGCGTTGTTTGTACGCAAGGGCGCCGCGTTACGTCCATTGCTGTTCGGAGGGCCGCACGAACGCAAGATGCGCGCGGGCACGGAGAACGTGGCGGGCGCCGTAGGCTTTGCCAGGGCCGCACGGTGGGTTCGGGAAGAAAGCGCCGTGGAAGCCGCGCGCCAAGGCGGTTTGCGCGATCACCTGGAGCAGGAGATTCTTCACCGCGTTCCTGGCGCCTACGTCAACGGCGCCGGCGCTCCTCGCGTGGCCAATACGTCCAACATGCGTTTTGACGGTATCGATAGCGAGCCGCTGCTGATCGCGCTGGACCTGCGGGGCTTCGCGGTATCCAGCGGTTCGGCATGCTCCAGCGGAGCGACGGAACCCTCGCATGTTCTGGCGGCCATGGGGCTCAGCAAGCTGCAAGCGCGATCGAGTGTCCGTATCTCGCTGGGCCGCTCAAACACCGTGGAACAAGTCGACGCGTTGATCGACGCCGTGGTCCACGTGGTGGCGCAATTGAGAAAGCTGGCACCCGCTTATGCCTGAGAACATCACCGCGGTCGCGATGTCCGGTGGAGTGGACAGCTCCGTCGTCGCAGGATTGCTGCATCGCAACGGCGAGCACGTGGCCGGCATGACCATGCAGTTGTGGAATCAGCGGCGCCTGCCGGAACTCGTGCCGGAGCATCCCACGGGCCGTTGCTGTTCGCTGGACGACGTCTATGACGCGCGCCACGTCGCCCAGCTTTTAGGCATTCCTTATTACGTGGTCAATTTCGAGCAACGCTTCGAAGAGCAGGTGGTGAGGCCGTTTGTCGATGAATACATGGCCGGCCGCACGCCCGTTCCATGCACGTTGTGCAACAACTTCATCAAGTTCGATCAGTTTCTGGAGATGGCCTCCGGTATCGGCGCGGAGCGGATCGCCACGGGCCACTACGCGCGGATCGCTCAAAACGAAGAGACCGGCCGCTGGGAAATGCGCCGCAGCGTGGACCAGGCCAAGGACCAGACATATTTTCTTTTCGGCCTCAAGCAGGATCAACTTGCCCGCACGCGATTTCCTCTGGGCGGCATGGAAAAGCCGCAGGTACGTGAGCTGGCGCGGGAGCTCGGAATCCCCACCGCCGCCAAACCCGATAGTCAGGAGATCTGCTTCGTCCCCAACGGCGACTACGCGGCTTTTATCGACAGTTATTTCAAGGAGCAGGGAATCACGCCAGCGGACACGCGCGGCGAATTGGTCTCGAGCGACGGCCATGTGATGGGCGAGCACGCCGGTGTACATCATTTCACCGTGGGCCAGCGGCGCGGCCTGCGCGTGGCCGTGGGTGAGCCTCTGTACGTGATCTCCACCGAACCCGCCACCCAGCGCGTTGTCATCGGCCGCAACGACGAACTGTTGCGCGCGTCGATGCGCGTGAAGAACGTGAACTGGATCTCCATCGCTCCCCCCACCGAACCGCTGCGCGCCGCAGTGAAGATCCGCAACAAACACAGCGCGGCGCAGGCCGCGCTGCGCGTTAACTCTTCAGATGTTGCACCCGATGGCGCGGTCGAAGTGCTTTTTGACGAACCCCAACGCGCCGTGACGCCCGGTCAGGGAGCGGTGTTTTATTCCGGCGACCTGGTGCTGGGGGGCGGCTGGATCGAGTGAAGACCGTTGAATACTGGCTGGTGCGCATCGTGCTCGTGACCCTCAGCGCGACGCCGCTGCCGGTAGCCAACGCGCTGGCCCGTTTTTACGCGCGCCTTCTGGATATGGCCATCCCGCGCCTGCGGCGTACCGCCATCCAGAATTTGGAGATGGCGGGTTTCGCCGGGCGCGAGCGAATCGCGGCCGGAGTGTTTGATTCCATCGCGCGCCTGGTGGTGAGTTTTGCCCGTTTCCCGCAAATCACGCGCGCGAACGTCAGTGATTGGATTCGCTATGAAGGCTTCGAAAACTTCGAAAGAGCGCGCGCGCATGGCAAGGGAGTGCTGGTGGCCACCGCGCATTTGGGCAACTGGGAGCTGAGCGCGTTCGCGCACGCTTATCTCACCGCGCCGATGCACGTAGTGGTTCGCCCTATCGACAACGCGAAGATTGATGCGCTGGTGGAACGTCGCCGAGCTCTCTCCGGCAACCCCATCATCGAAAAGAAGGACGCCGCCCGCGGCATCCTGCGCGCGCTCCACAAAGGCGAGTCCGTGGGAATTCTGATCGATCAAAACACCACTCTGGAGCAGGGAGTGTTCATCGATTTCTTCGGCGCCAAAGCCTGCGCCGGCACGGCGTTCGTGAAGCTCGCGCACCGCAGCGGCGCCGCGGTGGTGCCCGGCTACGCGCTGTGGTCGGAACAGGAACGCCGCTACATCATCCATTTTGAGCCGGAAGTGGAAATGAGCGGCGACGTTCAGGAAGACACCCAGCGCGTCCACGCCCGCCTGGAAGCCGCCATTCGCAAGCATCCCGACCAATGGCTGTGGATCCATCGCCGCTGGAAAACCCGGCCGCCCGGCGAACCGGCGATTTACTGACCGACGGGGATCGCTCCACGGCATAAGCGCGGGGTCGCTGCCATTACGCCGGAGGAGGTTCCATGAAATTCTTGTTTCTGCCGGCGGCCATCATGCTGTTGTGCGGAGCAGTTGCCGCTCAAGAACCCGTCAGCAGTGTGGTAGTGATGAAGATGACGCAGTCCGGTCTTTCCGAGGAAGTCATTGTTATGGCGATCAATGTGACGGCGATCAATCGACAGCCGGGCAGGTACTGCTGCATGGTACCACATGTGATACCATGGTGTCGTGTCGAACGCAGCGAAGCTCATCGCCAAAATGCGGCGTAATCCGCGCGACTGGCGGATTGAGGATCTGGCCGGTAGGTTGGGTATCGATCACGATCAACACGGGACGAGTCACGTCGTGTTTCGGCACGCCAAAGCTGGGCGGCTCTCCGTGCCGGCGCATCGGCCAGTCAAACCCGTGTACGTGCGTCTGTTTGTAGACCTAGTCGACAGAGCAGGTGAGCAAAATGAAGATTGACAAGACCCTCATCAACTCCTACCCGTTTACGATCCGCCCGCTGTCGGAAGCCGATGGCGGCGGATTCGCGATTGAGTATCCTGATTTGCCGGGTTGCATCTCCGACGGGAGCACTCCAGAGGAAGCTTTCAGCCAGGGCTGTGACGCCGTCAAGTCCTATCTGCTGAGTTGCGCCAAGCACGGCGACCCTTTTCCAAAGCCGAGCGAAGCCAGTGGCCAATGGCGGCAACGCGTGCCGCGAAGCCTTCACGCGCGTCTCGCCGCGAAGGCGCGGCAGGAGGGTGTTAGCCTGAACACGCTTGTAACCGCCATGATCGCCGAAGGACTGGGAAAGCGGCGGGCGTCATAGTGTTGGAGCGCCGGATGAGTAGCCCGGCGCATTCGACTACAATCACAGCATGAGCGACACACTTCGCCGCCGCCGTTTTCTCTGGAATGCGCTCGCCGCGACGGGCGCCGCCAGGGCCGCGTGGGCGCAAGCGCGGGGCACCACCAAGCCCCACCGCGTAGATTCCATCACCATTTCGTCCCCCACGCCAAGCCGAAAGGATTCTTGCCGTTTGCGAGGGCTGCCCCCCGCGTTGGACGCCGGAGATGTCGCTGGAACAAATGGAAAACGACTCCGTTGCCACGGCACTGATTTCCATTGTGCAGCCAGGCACCTTGTTCGGCAATAACGAAGAAGCCCGTGCGCTCGCGCGCCATTGCAACGAATACGGCACGCAAATGGCGAAGGATCATCCTGGCCGTTTCGGCTTGTTCGCCGCGCTGCCGCTGCCGGATGTCGAAGAAAGCTGCCATTCGTCTGAAAAACCCGCCCGCCAGGAGTACCAGCGACGACTGACCAGTGGGGCTGCCGTGGCCTCGCTGGATTTCGCTAATTCCCGCATGAGGGCTTGACTTGCAACACCGGAACCCCCATCCTATAAAAGGTTTAGCCTGTATTAGCTGGAGGTTTGCGAATGAGTCGCTGGGCGATTTGGATCCTTCGCTGCGTGTCGGCGTTGGTGGCGGTAGCTTCCATGATTGTGGGGGCTCCACAGCAACCGCCGGCCGGCACTCCGCCCGCCGTGTCTCCGGAACGCGCTCTCGTCAATGCGTATTGCGTCGGCTGCCATAACAGCAAGGTGAAGACGGGGGGACTCGCACTTGATGCCATCAGCGCCGAGGACGTCGGGCGGCACCCGGAAGTCTGGGAGAAAGTCGTCCGCAAGTTGCGCGCGCGGTATATGCCGCCGGCTGGAATGCCGCGGCCCGATGAGCGCACTTACGATGCTGCGGTGGCGTCGCTTGAGACTTCTCTGGACCGTGAGTCCTCCGCGCATCCCAATCCAGGCCGGACCGACACTTTCCGCAGGCTCAACCGGACCGAATACCACAACGCGATCCGCGACCTGCTGTCGATTGATATTGACGCGGCCTCGTTTCTGCCGAACGATGAGTCCAGTCATGGCTTCGACAACATCACGGTCGGGGATCTCTCTCCCACCCTGTTGGACCGCTACGTATCGGCCGCAGAGAAGATCAGCCGGCTGGCCGTCGGCCGGCCCAGTCGCGCTCCAGGTGGAGTTACCATCGTTCTGCCCCCGGACCTGACGCAGGAGGAGCATATCGAAGGGTTGCCCGTAGGTACTCGCGGGGGAGTCGTGGTTCCTTACACATTCCCATTGGACGGCGAGTATGAGATCCAGATCCGCCTCGCACGGGACCGCGATGAGCAGGTGGAGGGGCTTACCGATCCGCAGGAAGTGGAGTTGCTCCTGGATGACCAACGCGTCCAGGTGTTCACCGTGGAGCGTCCCAAGAGCGAAGATCACAACCGCGTGGATGTGTACATGAACGCACGCCTCCAGGTGACCGCCGGTCCCCACAGAATCGGGGCCGCTTTTCAAAAGGGGCCCTCGGCGTTGCTTGAGACGGAGCGAAAGCCATACCAGGCGCACTTTAATAGGTACCGTCACCCGCGTGTTCATCCGGCCGTTTATTCCGTTGCCATCAACGGTCCCTATGTAGCGAAGGGTGCGGGGGACACTCCCAGCCGCCGCCGGATTTTCGTCTGCCACCCAACCAAGCCCCAGGAAGAAGAGGGGTGCGCCAAGAATATTCTGTCTTCGCTGATGCGGCGTGCGTACCGGCGGCCTGTGAATCAGGCGGATCTGCAAAAGCCGTTCGAGTTTTTCAAGAAGGGCCGGGCGGAGGGCGACTTCGACGCAGGCATCGAACTCGCCTTGAATGCGGTTTTTGTGAGTCCGGAATTCCTGTTCCGTGTGGAACAGGACCCTGCGGGCGTCGCACCGAATACCACTTATCGCATCAGCGACCTGGATCTGGCTTCACGCCTGTCTTTCTTCCTGTGGAGCAGCATTCCGGACGACGAGTTGCTCGATACGGCCATCCAAGGCAAGCTGCGAGCACCCGCGGTACTCGAGCAACAGGTGCGGCGCATGCTGGCGGATGAGCGTTCATCGGCGCTGGTATCCAATTTTGCCGGCCAATGGCTGTATTTGAGGAACCTCGCCGCGATTACACCGGACATGCGCTTGTTTCCGGATTTCGACGACAACCTGCGGCAGGCGTTCCGGCAGGAAACCGAGATGCTCTTCGAGAGCGTCCTGCGCGAGGATCGCAACGTGCTGGATCTGTTGCGAGCCAACTATACGTTCGTCAATGAGCGGCTGGCGAAACACTACGGCATTCCCAATATTTATGGAAGCCGCTTCCGGCGCATCCCGCTGAACGATTCCGACGTCCGTGGGGGATTGCTTCGCCAGGGCAGCGTGCTGATGGTGACCTCCTATGCCAATCGCACCTCGCCCGTCATTCGCGGCAAGTGGATCCTGGATAATATTCTGGGGTTGCCTCCACCGCCTCCGCCGCCCGCGGTACCGGCCCTGAAAGAGAACACCGTCATCGGCAAGGAACTTCCCATACGGGAGCGTCTGGCCCAACATCGCGGTAATCCCGCCTGCTCCGGCTGCCACAAGCTGATGGATCCCGTCGGTTTTTCTCTGGAAAACTATGACGCGGTGGGCCGCTGGAGAAATAGTGATGAAAACACGCCGATCGACGCCACCGGAGGGCTTCCGGACGGCAGTCAATTCGAGGGCGTTAACGGACTCCAGAAGGCTTTGTTGAGCCGCCCGGAGATTTTCGTCGGCACCTTGACGGAAAAGCTTTTGACGTATGCCGTGGGCCGGGGAGTGGAATCCTACGACGCGCCCGCGATTCGCGGCATCGTACGGAATGCCAGGGCGAAGGATTTCCACTTTACTTCGCTCATCCTGGGAATCGCCAACAGTACACCATTTCAGATGAGGAGAGCACAATGATCATCACCAAAAAGGCACTGCCGCGCCGCACCTTCCTGCGGGGCGTGGGGACAACGCTGGCGCTTCCGCTGCTGGACGCCATGGTTCCGTCCATGACCGCCCAGGCCGCGACGCCCGCCAATCCGGTGCGCCGGCTGGGGTTCGTGTACGTCGGCATGGGCTCTTCCATCAAGCATTGGACTCCTCCGGTCGAAGGCAAGCTGACGGCGCTATCGCCATCCCTGTCGCCGCTGCGCCCGTTCGTGGATCAGCTTACGGTGCTCACCAACATGGAGCTCAAGAACGCCTACCCGGGCACTCATGCCACGGCGAATGCCTCCTTTTTGAGTGCGGCCACTGCGAAGTGGACCGAAAGCACGGATTATCATTTGGGCATCACCGCCGATCAGGTCGCCGCCAAGCAGTTGGGGCAGGACACGCTGCTGCCGTCCCTGGAGCTGGCCATGGATCTGCTGACCGTCGTCGGCCAGTGTGATAACGGCTATGCCTGCGTTTACCAGAACAACCTGTCCTGGTCCTCGCCCACTACGCCCCTCCCGTATGAAGCGAACCCGCGCATCGTGTTTGAGCGGCTGTTCGGCGAGGGCGGCAGCGTCGCGGACCGGCAGGCGGCCCTGCGGAGAAAGGCCAGCCTGCTCGATTGGGTAAATGAAGATATCGCGCGGCTGCGGAACAAACTGGGCGCGGCCGACCGCACCAAAGTCAGCCAGTATTTGGATACCGTTCGCGAAGTGGAACGCCGCATTCAAAAAGCCGAGACCGAAGCCGCGAATAGCACCCTGCCGGCGTTGGACCGGCCGGCTGGCGTTCCCGCCGATTACGGTGATCACGCGCGGTTGATGTTCGATCTGCAAGTGCTTGCGTTGCAGGGAGACGTTACCCGGGTCATTACGTTCCAACTGGCTCGAGAAGTCAGCCAGCGAACGTATCCGGAGATCGGCGTCCCGGACGCCCATCACGCGACGTCACATCACGGGAACAACCTGGAAAAACTCGAAAAGCTGGCCAAAATCAACGCGTATCACGTTTCGCTGTTCGCTTACTTCCTGGACAAGCTCAAGTCGACGCGCGATGGAGACGGCTCATTGTTGGACCATTCGGCGCTCCTCTATGGCAGCGGCATCGGCAATCCCAATGTTCACGACCACGTGAACATGCCTATCTTGGTTGTGGGTGGAGCGGGCAATCTGAAAGGCGGACGGCACATCAAGTACGCCGAACCCAAGCCGCTGGCCAACGTGCACCTGACGCTATTGGATAAAGTGGGCGTCCATTTGGACGCATTCGCCGACAGCAGTGGCAAGGTGGAGGAACTGCTCTAGCCGGCGGTTCGGTGAGTGCCGCACGAATCTGGGAGATCATGCATATGAAGCAGTTTGTTGTATGGGGATTCGCATCGTTGTTGTCCGCGGCCAGCCTGATGGCGGCCGGCCTCGACGCAAGGCTGGCCGATGCCGCCCAGCGCATGGACAAGGCGCGTATCCACGCCCTGCTCGACCAGCGCATCGACGTAAACGCGCCCCAGGCGGATGGTATGACGGCCCTGCACTGGGCGGCCTACCGCGACGATCTGCAAACAATGGAACTGCTGGTGAAGGCGGGCGCCAACGTGAAGGCGGCGAACCGTTACGGCGTAACACCGCTCTCGCTGGCCTGCACCAATGGAAATGAAGCGATGGTCGGACTGCTGCTGCGGGCCGGGGCCGATCCCAACACTACACTTAACGGCGGCGAGACCGTGCTCATGACCGCCTCGCGTACGGGAAAAGTGGAGGCTGTAAGAGCCCTGCTGGACGCTGGCGCGAAAGCAAACACCAAGGAAGGCCAATACGGGCAGACGGCCCTAATGTGGGCGGCGGCGGAGGGGAACGCAGCCGTGGTGGAGACGCTGCTGCGGGCCGGCGCGGATCTGAATGCCCGCGTGGATTCCGGGTTTAACGCGTTCCTGTTCGCAGTGCGGGAAGGGTCCATTCCCGCGGTCCGGGCGTTGCTAAAGGCCGGCGCGAATGTCAACGATACCATCCAGGTCTCTCCGGACATGAAGCCGCGCAGCGGATACTACCGTGGAGCGTCGCCGCGCAAGGAGTCCAGCGCTCTGATTCTGGCGGTCACCAACGGCCACTATGAACTGGCGGCTGCTCTTCTGGATGCCGGCGCGGACCCCAACTCAGCCGGTCCTGGTTTCACGGCCCTGCATGCGATCACCAATACCCGCAAATCGGGCGTCGGCGATAATGACCCGCCGCCGACTGGCTCCGGAAGTCTGTCGAGCCTGGATTTGGTCAGGAAACTTGTGGCCAGGGGAGCAAATATCAATGCCCGCATGACCCGCCGCGTGAATCTCGGACTCACGGGCTTGAACACGAAGGAGGCCACGCCCTTCTTCCTCGCCGCCAAAACGGCCGATGCCGAATTGATGCGGTTGTTGGCCTCGTTGGGCGCGGACCCGAAGTTGAACAACGAAGACAACAGCACCGCTCTCATGGCCGCCGCCGGACTCGGGACGCGCTCACCGGGCGAGGATGCCGGTACCGAGCCTGAGGTGCTCGAAGCTATGCAAGTGGTCTTGGATCTGGGCGCCGATATCAACGCGGTGAACAACAACGGCGAGACGGCCATGCACGGCGCGGCTTATAAGAACCTTCCCGGCGCGGTGCAGTTCCTGGCCGAAAAAGGCGCCAAGATCGAGATCTGGAACCAAAAGAACAAGTCCGGCTGGACTCCGCTCGCCATCGCCTCGGGTTACCGAGTTGGAAACTTCAAGCCGTCTGACGTGACCGTGGACGCGCTGAAACAGGTGATGACCAAGGCGGGCGTATCGACCGAGCTGGGCGCGGTCGAGGGAAAGAACATCTATTAGCGCTTCCCGCGCCGCGCCCGCGCGGAGGGCGCGGGTCTTCAAGCGCCCGGCAGGCCGATAGCGGACAATCCTGTCTGCGTGTGCCGCTATCTATTTCTTAGGCGGGTCGTAGCGCGCGTTGCTGACGCTCGCCGGATGCGTCTCGCCGCGGTGGCAGGTGTAACAGGTCACCACCTGAGATCCCACCGGGTAGACGCCCGTTCCAGGGAAATTGGCGTTGATCTGCCGCACCAGTTGAATCATCTTGCGCGCGGTTTCCTTGCGTGGATTCTCATCCGTGCGTAAAGGCTTGCCGCCGCCGTGACAATAGCCGCAGTCCACGTTCAGGGCGTCGCGGAAATCGTGCATGATGGAGCCTTCCCCATGTACGCGCGTGTCCGCTGGCAACACCTTCAGATTTTCGCCGGGCGTGTTGGCCGGCGGCGGCGAACCTAAGGATTCGTTGCGGTTGAAAAATTCCATGGGGGCCTTCGTTTCCGGCTTTACACTGCCGCGGTGGCAGGTACTACAATCCACTTCGTGATATCCCGCCGGGTAGATGCCGCCGCTGCTCGGGAAACTGGCGTCGATCTGGCGCACCATGGCGATCATTTTCCGTGCGACATCCTTGCGCGGAGTGTCCGCCGGGAAATCGCCTTGCACATGGCAATACGTGCATTGCACCCCCAGCGCCTGCGAGAAGTTCCGCATGACGAAACCGATGTCCGTGGTGGGCGCCAGAATGGTCAGGTTCTTTCCGGCAGGTTGTTTCGGCGCGCCGCCCGTGGCGGGCTGTTGTCCAAATACAGTGATGGAAGCGAGCAGAATGCAGATCAGCGCAAGCATGGCCCATGCTACCAGCCGTGGGGCGCCAGGATCAACCGGCGCGACGCGGCTTGTCATGCGGCTTCACATGCGTTGCCGGGCAGGGGCGCCCTAAACACAACCGGCGAACGCGGCCGAACGCCGCGGCCCGCGGGCTTCTACACGAATTACTTAGGTTCTCCAAACGGTGCGAATACGCGGAAGCTTCCGCATGCCCTCGCGCAGGGTGATGACAGCTTCGCCCGTTCGTGGTGGTGTTGCGAGGATCACGCGGCTCTGGGGCATCCACATCCGCTGGTTCGCAATGCTTTGTAGCTTGAGATTCAATTGCGCGTGAGCGCGCTCGGACGCAATTTCCGTAAACACCAGCCCTACCACGATGAACCCTGGCCATCGTTCCATCCTCGTAATTCTCCCGCTGGCGATCGATCCCTTGGGAAACAGCAACTCCTTCCCGAGCCGCAAGTCCAGTGGCAGCCCAGCACGGACCGGGTCGCCCACGGCGGCGTCTCCCAGATCCAGTTCTTCGAGCAGGCTCACGCTCAGCTCCAGATTGCCTGGAAGTTCAACTTCGCGCACCACGGCCGAAGGCGCGCCGCTTTCCGGAAGTGGATCGTCGAAAGAGAGTTTGGATTCGCCCGTGAACAAGTGGCAGTCCTTGAAGCGCACTTCGTTGCGGTTTTCCTGCTGGTGGCGATCGGTCATGATCAACTGGCTGCGGACCGGCAGCAGAAAATCGCTGCCGCCGATTTGGACGCGTTCGTAGTCCACCACATCGCTGGCTTGCAACAGATCGAACTCCGCTGGAATGTCGTCGGCGATGACTTCGATCCGCCGCACATCGAGCGAGGTCGGGTCCGCGTAGATCGCGCCGTGGTAACCCACCGTGGTTTCTCTTTCCGAAATCCGTATCCGGTAGCCACTCAACCGCGCAGGCATCGCATAGTCATACCGCACCACGGACTTGCCGCCTGCGATCGATGCCCTTCCACGCTGAAACGTCACGCCTTGCTCGCCGAAAATAGCGCGCGCGTGGAGCGCGAAGTTTCCGTTGCCGAAGGCTCCGTCGGGAATGAACGCCCGCAAGTCGGTCTCTTCGAACTTCCGTGAACCAGGCTTGGCGAAAATTTCGTTCCCGTCCACGAGTGCCACTTCCAACCGCAGCTTGTCTTGCATCTCGAGTTTTCGTCCCGCGCCGCTGTGGCGCGTCCGCTCCACGGTCTCAACACAGGTGTAGTTCGGTTGGCGTTCCAGATTCGCCAGCATTTGCTTGCGAATCCGCTTCAGCAGGTTCACGTCGGACTGGTCCGGTGAGGGTGCCTGCCCGCCAAGCCACAACGCGCTGGCGAGCAGTAGGTAGATAACCGCGGGCATGGCTTATGCTACGACGGCGCGGCGTCAGGATCAACCTGCGGCGTGTTGCATGTCAGGCGCGCGATGCGTTGGCGCGTCCCCGCGGTCGCTAGCGTGCGGCTGGCTGTTTCGATGCGCTCCCGGCAGGCGAAG
>CAMAUG010000054.1 GCA_945861255.1 Candidatus Sulfopaludibacter sp. SbA3 | reverse complement strand
GATCGTGTCATGACTCAGTTCTGCTTACAAGAGGGTAGGTCTACACTACATCGCCATTTTCAGAAGCCGCCATTGCACGCACGGAACTTGCTCTCATTCCCAGGCCCAAAAAAGCTGAAATCAACGGACCCGTGACGAACTTGGGTTAGTACGGACGAATTCTCCGGCGGACCGGCTCGGCAGTGGGATGAAGGCGGGCCGGGCAGCCGCGGGCGCGGCGCCGTGAAGCAGAATGTGCCGCCGTACATGGTTGGTAGGGCATGGCACCGCAATGCGCATCGGCGGTTCAGCGCGGCAGCGGAAGATTTGCTATGCACTGCGAAGCGCCGCTTCTGTCTACGCTCGCGGGATTTCTCCCCAAATGAGCCATCGTGTATACTTGAAGTTGAGTTGGGCGCATGAGAGCAGTGGGCGAAAGCCCACTTTTTTATTGGTGGGTATTAGTGCTAGGCGGACAAAACGATGGCGGAAGGGAACCGCGAGAAAGTGACGCAGAAAGTGCTGGAGATCGCCGAGCGGGCCGGTGAGCGCGAAGGCATTGAAGTGGTCGATGTCGAGCTGCTCGGCGGCGGCCGCAATCGCGTTCTGCGCGTTTTTATCGACAAGCCGCAAGGGGTCACGCACGCCGATTGTGAGCTGATTTCAGATCAGCTGAGCGCGGTTTTGGACGTGGAAGACGTCATTCCCGGCGAAGGCTACCGGCTGGAAGTCAGCTCGCCCGGCGTGGAGCGCAAGCTCAGCAAACCCCGTGAATTTGAACGCTTCACGGGCCAGAAAGTGAAGGTTGTCCTGCGGCAGCCGGTGGATAACCAGCGCACCTGGACAGGTACGCTCAAGGCGTTTGAGCAAGGTGTGGTTACGCTTGAGCCGGCGCCTGGCAAGAACATCCGGTTTCCTCTCGAACAGGTGGAGAAAGCCAACCTGAAGTTCGAGTGGTGATTTCTTCCCGATTAACGGACTCATAAATATTATGATGGGCACCCTTTACCAATCCATTGAAGTTCTGGCCAAAGAAAAAGGCATTGATCCGCAGATCATCCGCGATGCCATCAAAGACGCCATGCTGGTGGTCGCTCGCAAGCACTTCCACACTGAAGAAGACCTGGTGGCGGAATTCGACGACACCGGCGCCATTCAGATTTTCGGCGTGCGTCAAGTAGTGGAAGTAGTCTCGGATCCGAACAAGGAAATTTCCATCCCCGATGCCCGGCAGACCAAACCGGACGCCGAGATCGGATCCGAAGTGCGTTTCCCGCGCCCCACCGATGTGCTGGGCCGCATTTCCGCGCAGACCTTCAAGCAAGTGATTCTGCAGAAAGTCAGGGAAGCGGAACGCGAGAACATCTTTTCCGAATACTCGGGGCGCGTGGGCGAACTGGTCAACTGCGTCATCAAGCGCATTGAAGGACCGGACCTGGTCGCCGACATGGGCAAGACCGAAGTGCGCATCCCCAAGAAGGAACAATCGAAGCTCGAAAGTTTCAGCGTCGGCGACCGGATTCGCGCCGTGATCAAGAGCGTGGACCGGACGGGCAAGAACGCCGGCGTAGTGGTGTCTCGCGCTGCTCCGGAACTGGTGATGCGCCTGTTCGAGCAGGAAGTGCCGGAGATCTACGACAACACGGTGAGCATCAGGGGTTGCGCGCGCGAAGCCGGCGAGCGCACGAAGATCGCCGTCTCCAGCCGCGACCGCGACGTGGATAGCGTCGGCGCGTGCGTCGGCATGAAAGGGATGCGCGTGCAGTCCATCATTCGGGAGCTGCGCGGCGAAAAGATCGACATTATAGAATTCAGCGACGACCCCGTGGTATTCGCCACGCATGCGCTGAGCCCCGCGAAGATTTCGCGCATCACCGTGGTCGATCCGGTCGGTAAGCACATGGAGGTGGTGGTAGACGATACGCAGCTCTCGCTCGCCATAGGCAAGAAAGGGCAGAACGTGCGGCTGGCCGCGCGCCTTTTGGGCTGGCGCATCGATATTAAGAGCGAGGAAGAAAAGCGCCAGGAAGTGGAATCGCAGATGGCCGCCATGGTGGTTCCCGGCGCGGCTGTCTCCGTGCTGAGTGAACAAGGATTGCCCGAGAGCCTGATTCAACAGTTGATGGACGCCGGCATCCCTACCGTGGAGCAGCTTGGTTCCATGACGCCGGAGCAGCTCCAGGAGGTTCCTGGCATTGATCCGGAGATGGTGGAGAAAATTCAAAACGCCGTCGTCGCCTACTATGGCCAATACGAAGGAGCCATGGAGGAGCCCGCCGCCGAGGCCGGCCCGGGACCTGTGCAAACCGATGATGCGTCCGCGGAAGACGGGAACGCGCCCGCCTCGGTTGGCGACGATGCGGCTCTTGAGGAATCACCCGTGGCCCTGGCAAGTGGGTCGGACGGAACGGCGCCGGCGGCGAATGCTCTGGCCGCGCCCGGCGCCTCAGCCGCGCACTCACGCGGCGCCGGCGAAGAGGTCGAGTCGCGGAATGAATCTGTTACGATAGAGAACACGGAACCACCGCAATAAGCGGGAAAGGTCCGTGCGGACGCGAGAGATCCGTCCGGAAAGGTTTGTTACCAAACCCCGGCGTGTGTCAGGCGGTGGGGCGCCGGGGAATTTCGTATGAGTAAGATTCGAATTAATGAACTGGCGCGTGAGCTGGAAGTAAAGCCCAGCGTGATTATCGACCTGTTGCCAGAACTGGGCGTCGAAGAGAAGAAGACACACTCCAGTTCGCTTGAAGGCGACGTGTTGCTGCGCGTGCGACGCCTTCTGGCGCCAGGATCGGCACCCGCTGAACCGGCGTCGGCAGCGCATCTGGTGGAATCGCAGAAAACGGCTCACATCGCCGCGCCACCCACTCCACCACCTTCGGCAGTGCCTGCCGCCGAGGCGGCTGCACCGGCGCCAGCGGCCAGTACCGTAGCAGAACCTAAGTTGTCCACGCCTGCGCCGCGAGCCGCTCCCATTCGCCCTCCTCTCGCGTCCGGGCATCCCGCGCCGGCGGCCCCAGCTCATCAGGGGCCCCCCATGCCGGTGAGGCCGGTAATTTCGACCCCGAAGCCAGGGCAGATATTGTCGGGACCCCGGCAACCGATGCCGCCGGGAGTCGGCGACGTTTCTCGGCCCGCCGCTGCTGCGGCGCCTCCGGCGCCTGGCTTGGGAGTTCCCAAACCGCCGGGCGTTCCATCCATGCCGATGCCTCCGCGCGCCACGCCGCGGTTAGGCACACCCATGCCCCCGGTGTCCGTGACGTTGGGTAGCGGATCGCCATTGCGTCCTCCGGCCCGTCCGAATCTGGCGGGACAACCGGCGGCGCGGCCTGTGGTTCCACCGCGCGCCGATATGGTCGCAAAGCTCGCGCAGAGTCCTGCTGTTCCGGGTGCTCCGCGCCCGGGAGTGCCGGCCGCGCGTGCCGCGAGTCCCGTACCCGGCCGTCCCATATACACCGGCCCGGTTCGTCCGGGCCAGCCACTGATGCGCGGACCAGGCATGCCGGGCGTGCCGCGTCCTGGAGGGCCGGGAGGGTTCACCCGCGGACGCCCATCACATCCCACTTCACCTATGCGGGCCGAGCCTGCCGCGATGCCCATCGACCCGGGCCGCCGCCACGCGACCAAACCAGGCGCGCGCGGAGGTGACCGCCGCCGTGAAGAGCAAGAGGGGCGTTTACGCCCGGTATCGCGCCGCCAGGAATCGTTCGAGCCGCCGCCCATCGACCGCGAAATCACTCTGGCCGAAGGCATCACCGTCAAAGAGTTGTCGGAAAAGCTCGGCATCAAGGGCAACTTGGTGGTGAAGCGCCTGGTGGAAAAGAAAATTTTCGCCACCATCAACCAGACGCTCGACGTGAAGCTGGCCGAAGAGCTGGCGCGGGATTTCGGTGCTTCCACCAACCGGCTCAGCTACGAAGAAGAAAGCACGCACGGCATCCAGCAGACCGAAGTGGACGAGGATCGCGAGACACGTCCGCCGGTGGTCACCATCATGGGCCACGTCGATCACGGCAAGACGTCGCTGCTCGATTCCATCCGTCTGACTAATGTCGCCGGACGCGAAGCGGGCGGCATTACGCAGCACATCGGCGCCTATCACGTCGAAAAGAACGGCAAGAAGATCGTGTTCATCGACACCCCGGGCCACGAAGCCTTCACCCGCATGCGGGCGCGCGGCGCCAAGGTGACCGATATCGTCGTTCTGGTGGTGGCCGCCGACGACGGAGTGATGCCGCAGACGCTCGAAGCTATCGATCACGCCAAAGCGGCCGGCGTGCCGATCATCGTCGCCATCAACAAGATCGACAAGCCCGACTCCCACCCGGAGCGCGTCAAACAGCAATTGGCGGACCGCGGCCTATTGGCCGAAGACTGGGGCGGGGACGTGGTGATGGTGCCTGTTTCGGCCAAGGCCAGCACGAACCTGGACCTGCTGCTGGAAATGATTCTGCTGGTCACCGAAATGCTGGCGCTGAAGGCGAATCCAGCGCGTCCCGCGATGGGCACGGTGCTCGAAGCCAAGCTCGACCGCGGGCGCGGCCCGGTGGCCACGGTGCTGGTGCGGAACGGCACGCTGAAAGTGGGCGACTACTTCATCTGCGGTTCGGTTTTCGGCCGCGTCCGCGCCATGTTCGACGATCGCGGCGGTCCCGTGCGCGAGGTGCCGCCTTCGCTGCCCGCCGAAGTGCTGGGTCTGGAATCGCTGCCCGAAGTGGGCGATACCATGCAGGTGGTCACCGACACGGCCAAGGCCAAGCAGATCGTCATCTATCGCGAATCGAAAGCTCGCGAGCAGGCGATGTCGAAGACCAATCGCATCACGCTCGATCAACTTCACGACCAGCTCAAGGAAGGCGAAGTCAAAGAGCTGAACATCATCCTCAAGACCGATGTGGGCGGCACGGCGGAGGTCTTGACGGACACGCTGCAAAAATTATCGAACGACCGCGTCAAGATTCGCGTACTGCATTCGGGCGTCGGCGCCATCACCGAAACCGACGTGCTGCTGGCTTCGGCCTCGAACGCGATCATCGTCGGCTTCGGCGTACGCCCGGAGCGCAATGCGCAAGCGGTGGCCGACCAGGAAAAGGTCGACATCCGCCTGCATACGATCATTTACGAGCTTTCCGACGAGATTAAGAAAGCCATGACCGGCTTGCTGTCGCCCGTTTTCAAGGAAGTCTACAAGGGGCGCGCGCAGGTGCGCGAGGCGTTTCGGATTTCGAAGGTCGGCACCGTGGCGGGCTGCTTCGTGGACGATGGAGCCATCGGCCGCAACAATGAAGTCCGCCTGCTGCGCGACAACAAGGTGGTCCACACCGGTAAGATTCTGGCGCTGAAACGCTTCAAGAACGACGCGAGCGAAGTGAAGCAGGGTTTCGAGTGCGGTATCTCCATCGCCAACTACAACGACATCAAACCGGGCGACGTGATCGAATCCTTCGTCACCGAGCGCGTGGCGGCTGAAGCGATCGCTTAAGGGGCGCATGCCCGCCATCGGCGTCATTACATTCGAATTGCGCATGGAAGACGCGCATTCCCTCAAAGACAAACGCCACTACGTCAAGAGTCTGAAAGACCGCCTGCGCGCGCGGTTCAACGTGGCCGTGGCCGAGATCGGCGATCAAGAGGTTTGGCAACGCGGACTGGTGGCCTGCGTCACTGTCTCCCCCGATCAGGCCTATGCCGAGCAGCTCCTGCAAGCCGTGGAGCGAGAAGCGGCGTCGGTGCTGGGGCCGGTGTTGGTGGGGGCTACAGTGGAGTGGTTGGCGTAGGATTTCATGGACTTGTACCACAAGACAATCGCCAACAACGAGAACGGACCCACTCCGCAACGTCGTCGCGGTGTGCCGAGGTTGAATCAACCAGGTGTTACGATGACATTCCACACCACATTCTCACGCCCGCAAAACGGCGCCGCTGTCGCCGCCTGCAATTTTACACGCTGAAGGTTCGCGATCTGAAGGCCGCCGGGCGTTTCGCGGCGGACTATGGAGGCTTTCGCATGACGGGCGGGTCGCTTGAAACCAGTAGGTTGGTGATCAAGGAGCACGTGATCGGCGAAGCGGCAATGCAAGCAATCGCGGCGGCAACGCGAGATCCAAAGAGAGACATTTCATCCTCCGGTGTGAGTATGGGGCTGAGAGAGAAATGTCAAGAGCTATTCGCGCCAGTTGGTTTACTCACGCCGTTTACTTAGCGAAGAACGGCCAATAGGGCACCGCATGGTAACCCAGCTTCAGCAGCACAAAATAGAGCAGCCCGCCCAGCGCCAGGATCGCGGCCAGCGTCACCAGCAGCACCTTGGCCCATGGGAACTTGCGGCCTTCCCGATGGAGCACCAGCAGGTAGCTGACGAAGACGCCGACGTAGAACAGCAGGCACATCGGCACCGCGAAGATCATCAGGTTGAAGAAGTCCGGCGTGGGCGTGATGATCGCCGCCAGCACAACGATGAGCAGTACCGCGTAGCGCGAGTGCCGCATCAGGAACCGGGGTGAAGCCACGCGCAGCAGCGTCAGGAAAAAGATGACCACGGGCAGCTCGAACACCAGTGAGATGCCCAGAACCACGTTCATGAACAGGTCGAAATAGCTGGTGATGCTGACCACCGGCGTCACGTTCCCGCCGCTGGTCATGCCGATGCCCAGCAGGAACGTCAGCCCGTAACGGAATGCGATGAAGTACGCAAACAGGCCACCGCTGATGAACAGTCCGCCGGTCACGGTGACGAACGGAATGGCCCATCTTTTCTCTTTGTCGTACAAGCCGGGGGCGATAAACGCCCAGATCTGATACACCAGCCACGGTGCGGCCAGGAACAAGGCGACAATGAGCGGCACCTTCACCCAGATGACGGAGAATCCCTCCATCGGCTCGATGATCGCCAGGTTGGGCGGTTTGACGCCGAGCTTCGTCAGCGCGTCCACGGCCGGCTCGCTCACCACGTTCCAGATTTGCGGCGCGAAAACCAGGCACGCCAGGAATGCAACCGCCAAGCCGGCCAGGGCGCGGACGATGCGCGAGCGCATTTCTTCCAGGTGCTCGACGAACGACATGCGCAGCATGCCGCCATCTTCTTCATCCTCGTCGCCGCCGCTGGTTCCCGAAGGCGGGGGAGGCGCGCCGCCCCCGCCCGCGGCGGCCGCCGCTGGAACCACAGCTTGCGGCGCATGCGCGCGCAGTTCGGCCTCCGGGGTTTCAAATGGATAAAGATCGTCGCCGCGCAACTCATCCGTCTGCAGTTCGTTGCTGATCGCGGGGTTCGTCGCAGGACTGTGGGGGGTGGCTTCCGGTGCGCTAACTTCTGGCGCGCTGACTTCCGGCGCAATCTCCTCCGGCGCGCTGCTCTCGGGAATGCTCGGCCCGCTGTCGGGATGCGCGTCGGCTAGCAGCGCCGGGATTTCCCGAGGCGCGCCGGCGAACGCTTCTTCGCCCGGCAAATCCAGGCTCATCTGCGCGGGCAGCACCGGCTCCTGCGTTTGCTCAGGCCTCTGTTCGGACGAAGCCTCGTCGTTCGGTCTATCCATTCGTCTGCAAGACTCTCACAATGAACCGCGCGCCTGGGTGGTTAGCTGTGCTGCGCCGCTTCGGCTTCCGGTTGCGCTTCCGCTACCAACACGGGATTGGTGCCGCGGGGAACCGTTCCCCCGGCTGCTTCCACGCGTCGTGGGGAGGCGCCGGCCGTCGGCATTTCGTTCCCGTCAGCTTCCGCGCTGGGGTTTGAAAAAGCCTCCGGTATCCCGGCGGGTGAGTCGGCGCCCGGTACTTCTGAAGCGCTTACGATGGAGGGTTCACTGGCGAGCGCATCCAAACTCCCGGGCGCTGTCGCCGTTTCCGGAGGTTGCGTGCCATAGTGATTGTCGCCGCCGACCAGATCGAAATCCGAATAACCGCTGATTTCGACGGCAGCCTGTTTGGTGGTTTCCTTGAGGGCTTCGTTTTCGCGCTCGATGGTCTGCATCTCGCGGTCGAAGGTGGCCTTCAAATCGCTCTGCGCACGGCGGAACTCGGTCATCGCCTTGGCCAAGGTCTTGCCCAGTTCCGGCAGCTTGCGGGGCCCAAACAGAAGGAGGGCGACAAGAAAAATGACGATCATTTCCTGCATGCCGATCGGTCCCACGTGGCCCTACCTTTCCTCTTGATGATAGCAGAGGCCGGAAACGGGGAGCGAAAATGTGGCTTCTGCCCGCTATGCGCAGCGGACTACCGCCGCCACGCTCCAGCCCAAGCCCGCGCCGATGGCCGCGCCGGCCAGCACGTCGCTCAGGAAGTGCATGCCCAGCAGGATGCGGGAAGCCGCGACGCTCACCGCGCAGAACAACAGCGCCGGGAACAGCGCCGGGTAGAACGCCGTCAAGGAGCCGGCCACTGCGAACGCCGTGATCGTGTGGCCGGAGGGGAACGAAAACTGGTCCGGCGGCAGCAGCGTCGCCCAGCAGTGCGGCGCCAGCGCGCACGGCCGCTTCCGGCCGCACCAGCGTTTCAATCGGATGAACAGCGCGATGCCCAAGCCCACCGCGAGCACCGCGGCCAGCAGCGCGTGAAACCGGACCGGTCCGCCCAGCACGGCCACGGCCGCCCCAAATCCGTACCATAGCCAGCCGTCGCCGCCCCGCGTGGCCGCCACCATCCATAGCCGCATCCAGCCCGGCGGGGTCCAGCCGTTCACCCGCCGCATGAGGCGAAAATCCCTGGCCGCCACCCACTCCAGCACCGCCGCCGATAGTACCTGTGCCGCCATGCTACCCTTTTAAGACCTTGGTGTGACACGGGCATGACGCTGCTATAAAACAATAGTGACAAAAATTGATTTTATCTACTTTGACGCCGGCGGCGGGCATCGCTCCGCCGCAACCGCACTCAAATCCGTTATCGATAGCCAGGGCAGGCCCTGGGAAATCCGCCTGGTGAACCTCCAGGAGGTGCTGGATTCCCTGGACGTTTTCAAAAAGGTCACCGGAATCCGATTGGAAGACATTTATAACGCTCTGCTGGCAAGAGGTGTGACCCTCGGCGCGGCGCAGATGCTCCGTTTCATGCACTCGGTCATCCGCCTGTATCACGGGCCCGTCGTGAAAATGCTGACGCGGCACTGGGCGGTCACTAAGCCGGATCTGGTGGTTTCTCTGGTCCCGAATTTCAACCGTGCCATGTTTGAGAGCCTGCGCGCCGGGTCGCCGAAGGTCCCCTACACTACCGTTCTGACCGACTTCGCGGACTACCCACCCCATTTTTGGATTGAGCCCTGGCAGGAGCAATATTTCATCTGCGGCACGGACCGCGCCGTCGCCCAAGCCAAGGCCATGGGGCATTCGCGCACACGCATCTTTCAGACCTCCGGTATGATTTTGCGCCCCAAGTTCTATGAACCGGTGGCGGTGGACCGCGCCGCCGAGCGGAAGCGGCTGGGCCTGGACCCGGACCTACCCGTCGGACTGGTGTTGTTCGGCGGCCAGGGCTCGCGCGTAATGCTCGATCTGGCCAAGCGCCTGGATCAGACGCAGCTCATCTTGATCTGCGGGCGCAACACGCGCCTCGCCGAGCGTCTGCGGGCGCTGCCCGTCCGTGCGCCGCACTTTGTGGAAGGCTTCACGCAGGAAATTCCGTACTACATGCATTTGTCCGATTTCTTCATCGGCAAACCCGGCCCAGGCAGCATCAGCGAGGCGGTGGCAATGAAACTGCCGGTCATCCTGGAGCGCAACGCGTGGACGCTTCCCCAGGAGCGCTACAACACGGAATGGGTGCGCGAACGCGAAGTGGGATTGGTGCTGCGCAACTTCCAGGGAATTCACGGCGCATGCGCGGAACTGCTGGGGGCTTTGAGAGTATACCGGGCTAACGTGGCGAAAATCGAAAACCGCGCGGTATTCGAAATTCCCGACATGTTGGCGTCGATTCTGGCCGCGAAATCACCGTCCTGACCGCCACGGGAACGGGACTGGCGGGGCGCACCCACATAGGCGCTAACCTAAGTTAGGCAGGTTGCGGGAAAACATCGCAGCCGATTCTGAGCCGTCACGGCGGTCAAGTAGCGTCCTTCCGCGAGCCGCCCCAACGCCATTCCGTCTCACTACTTCGTCGGCGTGAATTTCTGCATGCGCCAACCCAAGCTGTCCGACACATACATATTGCCGGCGGGATCGAAGGCAATATGATGGGCCTCGGAGAACTCTCCGGGGCCTCTGCCGAAACTCGCACCCTCGGCGATTACGTTGCCGTTCCAGTCCAGTTTCCAGATGTGTCCGGCGTAGGCATCGGGCGCGTAGAGGGCGCCATCCGGACCAACCGTCAAAGAATTCGGCGAGCCCGGAACATTCCAAATCTTCTTTAGATTCCCCTCGCTATCGAAAATCTGAAAGCGATGGTTCTCGCGATCCGTCACGTAGATCAAACCATCCGGCCCCACCATAATGTGGTGCGGCTGATTAAATTCACCGGGGTTGCTCCCTCTCTTGCCGCCCCAGGCTTTCAAAAAGTGGCCGTTGCGGTCAAACTTGCGGATGCGATTCGTTTCACCGCCGTGGCCCTCGGCCACGTAAACTTCACCCTCGGAGCCAAATGCTATGGAGGTAGGCTGGCTCAGCAGCGCCATCTTGAAGCGGGCGCTGAAGTCACCCGTCTCACCGCCGGGCCAACCTAAAACGAACAGAATCCGACCCTGCGGACTCAGCTTGAAAACCGCGTTCTGGCGTGCGTCGGTGATCCAGATGTTGTCGTCACTGTCGATGCGCATGCCATGCGCCAGCTGGATCATCCCTTCGGCCATGAAGCGGACAAAGCGGCCTTCCTGGGTGAACTCCATCAGCGGGTGCGGGCCGCGGTTATAGACGAAGATATGGCCCTTGGAATTAATGGCGATCGCCGCAACGCCCCCAAAATTCACTCCATCCGGCAGCACAAAGGGGTCAGGTGCCGGCGTAAATGCCAACCGCGGCGGAACAGATTGTGCGATCACAGTACCTGCAACAAGTGTTACTAGCAAACCAAAATGGCTGACCATGCTGGGTCTCCTTCTCAAGTCCGCATTCTCCTGTCGCACCGCCGTCTAAGTGGGCCGATGCGCCCGGAGGAAAGAACGGATTTGGCGCACCGCCAGCGGAATCCGCTCCTTGGGTTCCTTCCATGGGTAGATGCTCACTTCGGATTTCGGCGCGAGCATAGCGGCCTCCATCGCGACCGCGTACGGGTGCGCCGGGATATCATCCGGCAAGATCAGCACCGGCGTCTGGCAATTGCGAACGAAATCGCGGGTCACGGTGAAGACGAAGTCCGGGTTGTTGCGGTACATTTTGGTCAGGAATTTGTCGACCGTCTCCATCTTGACGTCGGGCCGCCGCTTGACCAATTCCGGACCCCAGCCCTTAGTATTGGTTTCGTAGAAAAGGTCGCGCATCTCCGGACGGGAACCGGAGGGCTGCGCCAGCACCGCTGCCACAATACGATCAGGCGCCCGCCGCAGGAGGTTCCAGATGAAGGGGCCGCCGATGCAGAAGCCCAGCACCATGAACTTCTGGATGCCCAGGTGATCCATCAGGCCCAGGTGGTCATCGGTATATGCATCCCACGGGCGATCGATCTCAAGCGGGCCCGAGGACTGGCCGGTATTCGCGTTGCGCAAGTCGGACGCAATGCAGCGGAACTCTCCCTTGAACTGATCGATCGGGTTGAAGGGGCTGCCGTTGATCAAGCCGGAGATTGAGGAATTCAATCCCCCTCCGGCGATGAGCAACAGCGGGAAGCCCGAACCGGCCTCCTCATAGTGGATGCGTACGGCACCTTTTTCATAAAAAGGCATGGTAGTTCCTCCTTTCCCAGTCTGTTGAGCAAACATGCGCGGGGCCGCGGCCATGGCCGTCGCCGCGGCGCCCGCCGCCAGCATGGTGCGTCTGCTGGAACCCATAGTTAGCGTTCTCCTTGATCGTCGTTATGGCCGGCGCGTGCGGCTCGAAGCGCCGGAGTGTCGCGCGCGGCTGACAGATTCATGGCGGCTGACACATTCATGTTTGATCGGTGATGCGCAAGAAGTGTATCACAGGTTCCTTCGGCTCTGAATGGTTGAAGGAACGGCGGGCCATCTGAAAATGCGAGATGTCCATCCAACCGCAAGGTTCAGCCTGGGGTGGGAAACGTCTTGGAGATGTGGTCATGCCAGGTGAGGTTCTCTTCATCCACCAGCGCCCACAACAGCCCGCAACCCAGCGCGAGCACACTCAACACGCTGGCCGCCTGGCGAATCAGGCGCTGCTTGCGGCTGGGAACCCGCCCATCGAAATTCACCAGCCGAAGACGTGCGAAACGCATGCCCGCCGAATCGCCGTTGACGTTTGCCCACAGGAGCTTATAGAACAGCGCGATCAAGCCGGCGGCCGCCCCCAGGAACATCAGATTCTGTTTGTGGAGCACGGGCGCCGGGATGTCCCAATATGCAAGCCCGCCGAAGAACACCACAGAGGACAGGCCAAAACTCAGGGCCATCCATGCCGCGTCGGCAGCGGCGGCCGTCAGGCGATGCTCCGCGGTCGCAACGGGCGCGTCACAATAAATGACGGCTTCCACTTTTGAATCGAACGCTGACGGGCCGTCCGACTCCTGGAAATTCAACGATTGTTGAGATTCATCTCCTCGCCGTCCCTGCCGCAAGCCTGCCGGGCTGCGCGTTCCCTTACGTTGGGCAGGGCGCGCCGGCATCAGCATGGGAATCGGAATCACCTTCGGATTCTTGGGCGCCTGCCTAATGTTGCTCGACTCTGAAACGCCAGGTGCCGCGCCGTCATCTCTTAGGTTCCCGCCCCGGCCCGCGCCATCCCTGTTGACCGGCCGGAACAGCGATGGCTGATAGTGGCGCGGAGGCGGTGGATCGGGCAGCGGTTCGGTGCGACCGCCGGGCAACGCTTCAAACGCCGGGGCCGCCGACCCTCTGGCCAGGAATGATTGCGGATATGTCTGAGGATACGTTTCGCGGGTTTCCGGCGCGGGCCTCGCACCAGCAGGCCGAAGGCGGCGCTTGCAGCGCACGCAGCGCTGGTCGTCCTCCTCATTCGAAGCCCGGCAGTGAATGCACTCCATCGTTTCCGCTCTCGTCCGTCCCCTTGCTTACCGAACTTTTCACACTGTTCGGCACTCAGATCCGCGCCGATCCCTTGACGCGCGCGATTACGCTCTGTTACGGTGCTCGATTGAGACCCACGTTGCCAGTCGTCCCCACCGCGCGCACAAGCCCTCTCATTTTAGGTAACATATTTCGCCATGTTTGTCACGATTTTTCTTTGATTCCACTGGCACTTAGCGTTCTTGCTGGGACTCTCTCCGCGCAGGTCTACCGGCCCGTGTTTCCTGTGTCGCCGCCGGCTCCGTCTGCTCCGGCGCCGGACCAAATCATTCGCACCCCCCGCGCAGGCGCTCCGGATGCCACGCACGTGTTGATCCGGTCGGTGACCCAGGAAGTCGACGGTGCTCTCCGCCATATGCGGGGAAGCGTGCGCATCGAGACCACCGATATGCTGCTGCTGGCCGATGAGATCGACTACAATTCAGACACCGGCGACGTCGATGCCCGCGGCCACGTTCACTTCGAACACTTCTCGCGCGGAGAGAAGTTGGACTGCGATCACGCCGAATACAACGTCGATAGCGAAACCGGAAAGTTCTACGACGTCAGCGGCTCCGCCAATGTCCGCATTAATGCGCGGCCCGGCCTGTTGACGACACAGAATCCCTTTTATTTTCAAGGAAAATGGGCTGAACGCTTAAAGGATCGCTATATCCTTCATGATGGCTTCCTGACGGACTGCCTGCTCCCGCGCCCTTGGTGGCGGCTGCGCGCTCCTGTGTTTGACGTGGTGCCGGGAGAACGCGCCATCACCCGCAATTCCTGGTTCTACGTGCGGCGCGTTCCCATCCTGTACATGCCGTTCTTCTACAAATCTCTGCGCAAGGAACCGCGGCGCAGCGGTTTTCTCATACCCAACGCCGGCAATTCTTCCACGCGCGGTAAGGTGCTGGGGTTCGGATATTACTGGGCCCCGAGCCGCAGCTACGACCTCACATACCGCGGACGCAACTTCAGCCAGGCGGGCCTGGCGCACCATGTGGACCTGCGGGCCCGGCCTAACGCCGATACCGAGGTCAACGTCTTGGTCGACGGCATTAAGGACAAGCGGAACCTGCGGCCTTCGGCGAGCGGGGCGCTCATGGTGGTGCACGCCAAGTCCTACCTGGGAAAAGGTTGGGAGGCGCGCGGCGAATTGAACCAGCTTTCGTCCTTCGCGTTCCGCCGTTTTTTCACGGAATCGTTTAACGAAGCTGTGTTTTCGCAGACCCACTCCGTGGGTTTTGTGGGTAGACACTGGTCTGACTACGGGTTCTATCTGCTGGCGCAAAAAGACGTCAACTTTCAGAGCGCGGAGCCGGGCGACAACATTAACATCCGCAAACTACCGGAAGTCCGCTTCACCGGGCGCGAACATGAGATTCGCATTCCAGCCGGCGTGTTGAAGGGTTTGCCGCTGTGGTTCTCGTTCGAATCGAGCGCCGGATTGTTGCGCCGCTCCCAACCGTTGTTTCAGACGCGCCAGTTCGTGACCCGTCTGGACTTCGCCCCGCGCATCGCCACCGCTTTGCACTGGAAGGGGTTCAACGTGGCGCCTAGCCTGGGGCTGCGTGCGACCGACTATGGATCGAGTATCGGCGGCCGGGGACTGTTTGAAGGACAGAACCTGTTGCGCAACTCGCGGGAATT
>CAMAUG010000053.1 GCA_945861255.1 Candidatus Sulfopaludibacter sp. SbA3 | reverse complement strand
ATCGCATTTTGGCTCGTCTCAAGATCCTTAGCTAGATCGGCTTGGCTCAATCCATCCCTTTGACGCAAGACCCGCAGTTGAAATGCGAGCGTCTGCGAAATTCTGGAAGCGACAAAAGCATCTCTATACGCCTTGTTGCCTAGCTTCTTCCTCAGGCCCTGCTTCGATTGTAAACTCATAAAGCGTCCTTTGATTCACATCGGCAAAATCCCGCCGTTTAGCGGCAAGATCCATCTCGTGTTTCAAATCCCTTTTTTTGATGCATCCAAGCAGTAATGTGAACTGCAACCGATTAGGCCCGAAATAACCAAATAGTCTATAGGTCTTGTTGTCGCCGTCAAATCTAACCTCTCCCATGCGCGCGTACTTTTCGCCATGGAGCACATCGAACTGTGGACGAATCCAGTACTTCCTCTCGACAGCCAACAACAATTCTAGAGTCGCGCTCAGGCTCGTCTCCGCCTCGACGCCTAGCTCGGTCACGAATTTATCAATCGGCTTCCCACCTCCGGGGGCTGGGCAAGCTAAGAGCGTCCACATCTTAGAGTCTATCTCATTTTTGGTGTTATTTCAACGGTTTTTATTGACACCAATATTGGTGTAATGATAGAGTAACTATATGAAAGACAAAGGCCAGCGTCCAGTCGCTAAACTAGAACTGCTGGCCTTAGTTTCCTTGGGGGTGACTTGGTGTGCGGACCTGGATTCCCACCCGTTGCCGCGAGGGTTCGACTCCCTCCACCTCCACCACCTAAGTTTCAGCCCCACTTGTAGCGCTAACTACTTGCAGGGCTTAGCCTCGGGCTTACGCCAAAAGCAGGGATTGGATACCCACTGTCATTTTGGCCGCTTTGCTCGAAGAAAGCAAGGCTCAAATGACGTGCCACAACTGCAAAATCGAAATGGTGAAGGCCGGACGCGGAAGGAACAGCGTTCAGCGATTCAAATGTACGACGTGCGGCAAGCGGTTCTCTGAACCGCAACAGAAGCCGTTCGGCGCTGATGTGCGGCTCCCGCAAGAAACGGTGTGCCGAATCCTCCACTGCCTTGTCGAAGGCAACAGCGTTCGCGGAACGGCCCGCCTTTGCGATGTAGAAAAGCGAACCGTGTTAAACATCCTCACGCTGGCGGGTGAAAACTGCGAACGGCTACTGACGGAACGTATCCAGCAAATTCCCGTAGCCCAGGTGCAGGCCGATGAGATTTGGACGTTCGTACAGAAAAAAGAGGGCCACAAGTGGCCGCACGAAAAAGCCGCCGAAAAGATCGGTGATGCCTACACCTTCATCGCACTCGAAAGCACAACAAAGTTAGTTTTGGCGTGGCACCTGGGCAAGCGTGATACGCCGAATACAACCGAGTTTATTCGCAAGTTACGCGCGGCCACTTTTGAAGATCCGTTTGAGCTTTGCACGGATGCGTTCGGCTCCTACATCCCAGCGGTCAACGAAGTGCTTTACGACCGCGCCCACTATAGTCAGATTGTGAAGGTCTACAGCAAGCAAGAGGAAGGGCGGGAGCGCTACAGTCCAGGGGAGTTCGTCAAACTCGAAAAGACCGCCATGCGGGGAAGCCCGGATTTGGGACGCGCCAGTACGTCACACGTGGAGCGCAAGAATGGATCGCTTCGCCAGTGGTGCAAACGGCTCACGCGCCTCACCTATGCGTTCTCTAAAAAATGGGACAATCTGAAAGCGGCGCTGGCATTGCATTTCGCGTACTATAACTTCTGTCGCGTGCATTCCAGCTTGCGGGTAACGCCTGCGATGGAAGCCGGAATAACGGATCACGTTTGGGACTTGAGTGAACTGGTGACGGCTTAAGGGGACGAACATTGACAACGAAAAGGCTTACTGTCGCTGGAATCCAGATCTACTTTAACGATGACGGAGTTGCGCTCTTTGATGCGCGGGGAAAACAACGTGCGGCAGTTGAGTTGGAATTGAACGAATACCGGGACTTTATCGACCAGTGGCTTGAAAGTTCAGAGGAACCAGCGAAGCCGGACCCACGCCCACGTCGGCTAACTGAAGACGAACAGAAGTTTCGCCGCAACTTGAAGGGAATAGTAAAATACTTCGCGCGCCACCCATTCTACGATAAAGAGCTTATCGAGATGACGATACGGCTCGTTGCGAAGCATCGGCGTGACTCGGCTAACCTCACTGCCATACAAATTGAGGAAGGTATCACCGATGCTATCTCCCCGCTATGACCCCACTACCGGAGCATGCAATCCGCTTGTCGGCGAGGCTGTGTTATGATGTGCTGGCAAGTAGTCGACACCGGCTGATTGTATTTCAATTTGCGAGGTTCCCATGAAGCGATTTGTATTTTCCTGTTTGGCTGCGGCGCTTTCTGTTGTCCCGCTCTTTGGGCAGCTCAAGGCCAAAGCTCAAAACGTTCCGGAAATTCCTTACGAGTCCGTACCGAACTTTCTGAAGCTTCCCCCGGGCCTGTACCTGGGCGAGGCCGTTGCCGTGGCGACCAACTCCAAGGGACGCATCTTCGTATTTCACCGCAGCGGCACCAACCGGCTCTTTGAGTTCGATCAAGACGGCAAGTATGTTCGGGAGATCGGCGAGGGAAACTACGGGATGGAGTTCGCGCATTCCGTCCGTGTCGATCCTCAGGACAACATCTGGACCGTCGACGAGGGAACGAATATTGTAATCAAGTTCAGCCCAGAGGGAAAGGTGCTGATGGTGCTCGGCCGCAGACCCGAAGCCGTGGCTGGAGCCGTGGCCTCGCCGTCAGGGCCGGCGCCGCCGGCGGAAAAGTATATCCTCGGCCGGCCAACCGACATCGGGTGGGATCAGCAGGGCAATATCTTTATCTCGGACGGATACACGAATCACCGGGTGGTGAAGTACGACAAGAACGGCCGGTTCGTGAAGGACGTCGGCAGCTCCGTGCCGGGATCGCAGCCCGGGCAGTTTAGCACGCCGCACGGACTTCAAGTGGATCTGCAGGGAAACGTTTACGTCGCCGATCGGGGCAACGCCCGCATTCAGGTGTTCGACAACAACCTCACGCTGAGGGCCATCTACGACCATGTGGGCGTGGCTTGGACTCTATGCATCTCGCCGGGTCCGCACCAGTACTTGTTCAACTCCAATTCCAATCCGAACGGAAATCCTCCGGGGTCCGCGGAGATCACGGGCGAGATCTACAAGATGGAGCTGGACGGCACGGTGATCGGGAAGTTCGGCCGCGTCGGCAAGGAACACGGCGCATTTCAAGTGGTTCACATGATGGACTGCCGGAATCCCGACCAGTTCATCGTCGGGGAAATCGAATCATGGCGCGTTCAGAAACTGTTGCTGAAGCCTACAGCCGCCAGAGCCCCCGGTGGAAGATAGACCGACAAAGATAGATCACGAGGATCGGATGAGGATATCCCTTATGAGACGTAGCTTGCAATTCGCCGCTGCCGCACTTCTGTCGTGCGGGATGCCGGCCATCGCGCAGTTTTCGGTGCCTGAGATTGCTTTTGATTCGCCGGCCGAGCCTTTGAAAACGCCGGACAACGTAACGTTCGGCGAAGTGGCCGGTGTAGCGACGAATTCGAGGGGTGATGTTTTTGTATACACTCGAACGGGCCGAACTACACTTGTGCTCGGCGGAGCCCGGCCTTTCGCGCATGGCGGCTCCCGGTTGTTCCAGTTCGACCGCACCGGGAAATTCGTGCGTGAGATAGGGCAGGGGACTTACGGGTTCATGTACGCGCAGCAGGTGCGGGTGGACCCTCAGGACAACGTCTGGACGGTCGATCAGTTTTCGAACATGGTGATCAAGTTCGATCCGCAAGGGCAGGTTTTGATGACGCTGGGCAGGAAGGCCGAAGCCGAAGTCGTTCCCGCTCGCGGTCCCGCTCCCCCCGCTCAAGCCGCGGCTCCAGGGCGCGGTGGAGCGGCGGCCCCGGCGGCTGCGGCCCCTGGCGGTCGTCCGCCCGGATCGGGTGGCGAGCAGGATATCTTCGCCCGGCCGACGGATGTCGCATGGGATGCGGCGGGAAACATCTACGTGGCCGATGGATTGGGCAACAACGCTAGAGTCGCTAAATTCGATAAGAACGGAAAATTCATCAGAACGTGGGGATACAGGGGCACCGCGCCCGGCCAGTTTCAGGATGTGCACGGAATCGTGATTGACGCCCAGGGAAACGTGTACGTGGCGGATGCCGGAAACAAGCGGATTCAGGTTTTCGACACCGACGGCAATTTCAAGAGAGCCTTCATCAACGTGGGAAGGCCGCAGGGCATTTGCATTACTCCTGGACCTCGTCAAGTCCTCTATGTCTCCAATTCCAATCCTCCGAACGATATCGACTACGACGGAGAGATCTATAAAGTGGATCTGAATGGGAAGTTGCTGGGCAAGTTCGGCAGGGCGGGAAAAGTGCTGAAGGAATTCGGGACAACCAATTCTATCGATTGCCGCAATGAAAACGAGTTGTATGTGGGGGAGATCATCAACTGGAGAGTGCAGAAACTCACTCTGCGCCCGTGAACAGCATGCCCTTGCACGGCCCGTTTTTCGGTGAATTCATGGGCACTCTGATCCTGGTTCTTCTCGGGAACGGAGTCGTCGCCAACGTGCTGCTCCGCAAGTCGAAAGCCGAAGGCGCCGGGTGGATTGTGATTACAACCGGTTTTGCGTTCGCGGTGATGGCCGGTGTTTTCGTCGCGATCGCTTGTGGTAGCTCCGATGCCCACATCAACCCGGCGGTCACTTTGGGATTCGCGATCGCCTCCGGCGATTTTAGCAAGCTCCCGAGCTATGCCGCCGCCCAACTTCTGGGCGCAATGGCGGGAGCGATTCTCGTCTGGCTGCATTACTTCCCGCACTGGGCCATCACTCCGCAAGTGGATCTCAAGCTAGCCTGTTTCAGTACCGGGCCCGCTATCCGCAACACCGTTGCGAACATTGCTGCTGAGCTGATCGGGACCTTCGTGCTGGTACTCGGGATCGCGGCCATATTTTCGAAGCCTGTGTCCGAAAGTGGTCCGGCAGCAGGGCTTGGGCCGTACCTGGTAGGCGGAATGGTCTGGGCGATTGGGCTGAGCCTCGGTGGCCCCACCGGATTCGCCGTCAATCCGGCTCGGGACCTGGGACCGCGTATTGTTCACGCCATCCTCCCGCTGGGCGACAAAGGCAGCTCGGATTGGGGATACGCTCTGGTTCCGGTCGTCGGCGGGCTGGCCGGGGGCGCGCTCGCGGGGATTTTCATCAGGACGTTCATGTAAGACATCCTGTTTTTCCGATCCTGCGGCGAAAGGCGCCGAGGCCGGCCGGAAAGCAATAGCAGCAATAGCTCGATGGGGCGAAGAGCGATTGACACATCTGTAACGCCAAGGAACGCCAAGGTACTATTTGAACGTCTATTTCCTGGTCCGGAATCGAATTCGCCTGCAACTATGACAATCTTCTCTTCTCCGCTCAGCGTAATTGCGTTGGCTATTTCGCTGACTCCCGCAGGCGTTTTCGCCCAAGCCCCCGCCACCCAGGGACGACCGGCGGTAGCCGGCAAGGCGGCGTCGAAGGCGGCTGTATGGACTCCGCCGAGGTTGGCGAACGGCAAGCCGGACTTGAGCGGTTACTGGTCCAACAATACTGTTACGCCATTGGAGCGGCCTGCCGCCTTGGCGAGCAAGGAATTTCTGTCGGACGAAGAAGCCAAGGTTCTTGAATTCAATTCGGTGCGCGATGACGACGCGCGAGCGAAAGGGGTAAGAGGCGGCAAGGGTGGACCGGCTGGGGTGGGGGATTACAACGCCGTGTTCCTCGAAGATGGAAAGTGGGCCCTGCCCAACAAGCGTTCATCCATCATCACGGACCCCAAGGACGGAAAGCTTCCGCCCATGACGCCGGAAACGCAGAAGAAATTCGCGGCGGATCAGGAGTACCACAAGCTGCATCCTCACGACGGGCCGGAGGACATGACCACCATCGAGCGCTGCATCACGTGGATTACCAGCGGTCCGCCGCTGCTGCCCTCCTTTTACAACAACAACTATCACATCGTTCAAACTCGCGATCATCTGTCGATTGTGGCCGAAATGGTGCACGATGTGCGCATTATTCCCTTGGATGGGCGTCCGCGTGAAAACCTGCCTCAATGGACGGGCGATTCGCGAGGTCGCTGGGAAGGCGACACACTGGTTGTGGAGACCATCAATTTTAATGGGAGACGCAGCTGGTTTGGAATCCCGATGACCGAAGGCGGCGGCGGGAAGCGCCCCGATCAAAAGATGAAGGTCACCGAGCGATTCACGCGAACTGCTCCAGACATCCTGTTGTATCAGTTTACAGTCGACGATCCGGGCATCTATACGAAGCCGTGGTCTGGTGAGATTCCGATGAGAGCGTTCCCCGGCCCTGTGTATGAATACGCGTGTCATGAGGGAAACTACGGCATGCCGCTGATTCTCTCCGGGTCGCGAGCCGAGGAGCAGGCGGCCGCGAAAAAGGGATCGAAGTAGTGCAGTGCGTCAACGTTAGAAGGTAATACCTGTGCGAATTTCATCCGTCCTGATCGCCGCAAGCATCGCCCTGCCCGTCCTTCATGCGCAAAGCGATTGGCCTTCCTATGGGCACGATAAAGAAATATGGAGTGTGAAAACGGAGGACGTTGCACACGCGAATCCGATATCATAATATGGGCAAGGACGGGAAGCAATACATTGCTATTGCCGCCGGCACTAAATTTCTGACTTACAAGTTGCCCTGATCTGGAAGGGCCAGCACTGCCCTCAAATGTTTCACGAGTCCTAAGCAGACTTTAACCTACGACCTAACTAGGAGATTACGATATGGCGACCAATCGCGGAGTAGCATACGTCAAACCGGGTGTGGTGGAAATTCAATCCATACCTTACCCGAAGCTCAGGATGCCCAAGAGCGAGACTGACCCATTCGGCGGCAAGGACGCCCCTCATGGAGTCATCTTGAAAGTGGTGACCACGAACATTTGCGGGTCCGACCAGCACATGGTGCGCGGCCGCACCACCGCGCCTCCGGGACTCATTTTGGGCCATGAGATCACCGGTGAGGTCGTGGAAAAGGGCGTCGATGTGGAAATGCTGAACGTGGGAGATCTGGTGACGGTCCCGTTCAACATCGCCTGCGGGCGCTGCCGGAACTGCCGGGAGGGGAAGACGGGTATCTGCCTTACCGTGAATCCGGCGCGGCCCGGCGCGGCCTACGGGTATGTGGATATGGGCGGTTGGGTGGGCGGCCAGGCTGAGTATGTCCTGGTGCCTTACGCCGACTTTAACTTGATCAAGTTCCCCAATCGGGACAGGGCGATGGCGAAGATCCAGGATCTGACGCTTCTGTCCGACATCTTCCCCACGGGTTATCACGGTGCCATTCAGGCGGGCGTGACAACGGGGTCCATCGTTTACGTGGCCGGCGCCGGGCCCGTGGGTCTGGCATGCGCGGCCTCCTGCCACTTGCTGGGCGCGGCCGTGGTGATCGTCGGAGACATGATTCCGGAGAGGCTCGCTCAGGCCAAGAGCTTCGGTTGCGAAACCATCGACCTGCGCAAGGAAGCGTCGCTGGCGGACCAAATCGCGCAGATCACAGGGGAGCCTCTGGTGGATTCCGCTATCGACTGCGTGGGCTTTGAAGCTCGCGGGCATGGGGCCGGCGCCAGTGTTGAGCAGCCTGCCACGGTTCTGAATTCAATAATGGAGATCACGCGCGCGGGCGGGTCGCTCGGTATTCCGGGATTGTACGTGACCGGGGATCCGGGTGGCGTCGATGCCGCCGCAAAGATCGGTTCGCTGAGCATTCGTATCGGGCTGGGCTGGGCGAAGTCTCATTCGTTGCACACCGGCCAGTGTCCCGTGCTGCGGTACAACCGGCAGCTGATGCAGGCGATCTTATACGATAAGATCCACATCGCCAAGGCTTGCAACGTGAACCTGATCACGTTGGACGATGCGCCCCAGGGCTATAAGGATTTCGACAAGGGCGCCGCCAAGAAGTTCGTGATCGATCCTCACGGTGCAGCAAAGAAAGCCGCGGCATAGGGCCCGCACAACCGTTGCTGTCCGATTCATGTTTCAAAGGAGCAAGTGAATGGTAAATCTAGCAGATGCGAGGCGGGTGATTGCCGCCGCGGAAGCGAAGGCGGGTCAGATCGGCCAGCCGATGAACATCGCCGTGGTGGACGGGGGCGGCAACCTCGTCTCCCACGTCCGAATGGACGGAGCGTGGATCGGCAGCATCGATATTTCGCAGAAGAAGGCCTTCACGTCACGGGCCTTCGATATCGCAACCAAGGATCTGGCCACCCACTCACAATCGGGCGGCCAGTTCTTCGGCATCCACGCGTCCAACAATGGCAAGATCATGATCTTCGCCGGCGGAATCCCGTTGAAGAAAGACGGCAAAGTAGTGGGAGCCGTCGGTGTAAGCGGTGGATCCGGGGATCAGGATCACGCCGTGGCCGAAGCGGGAGCGGCAGCCTACTAGACTAGGTCGGTCCAGCCTTTTGTCGCCGGCCAGGGGCGCACTGGTCCTTGGCCGGCGATAAGTTCATCAATTCGAAATCGTGATGCCGCGTCGCAACGTTGGGGCGGTTACGGTTTCGCGGGACTCGAATCCGGGCCGTAGTTTTTCGCGAGGTAATCGGCCACTACGTCCACCTCGCTTCTCGTGATCTCGGATCCGTACCCCATCATGGTTTCGACGACGGCCTTGCAGCGCTTCACCACCACGTCCTTTCCCGGACCCTCCGGAAGATCCTGACTCCATGCAGGCCTGAACGCCAGCAACACCAAGCCGACGGCAATTGTGCACGTTCTGATGGGCATTGCACTTGATCCTTCGTCCCCGGCTTCATCGAGTCGGGGATGAACTACCTCAAGTCGTGATCGTCGCCGTTACCACCATGCGATTCCCGGCGAGAGAGCCAGTTGGCCCGGCGCGGGGATCCCCTATCGGCGCACGCGCGACAGGCGTGCGCCGGTAAGCGAAAAAGCACACCTTCCGGCGCGCTACTTAGGCAATCTTTCTGAGCTTCGTAACCCGGCCGATCTCCACGAATTCGACGATGAAGATGTTGCCGGCATGATCGAAAGCCGCCCCGTGAGGCGCAACGAATTTACCGGGAACAAAGTTGGACCGGTCCTCCGTCGTCCGAACTCCAGCAGGATTGCTGTTCTGTCCATCGCCCAAGTGCGCGAGCACCTTGTTTTCCTTGTCAAGCAGCGTCACCCGCGCCCGAAGATCGGGCACCACGACGACATTCTTGTGCGAATGGAAATGGCATGGCGCACGCGTGCCCGCCACAACATCGATCGGCTTGCCGTCCAAGGAGTAACGCACAATGCGGTTATGGCTGCGATCGGCAACCAGGAGAACCGGCTTGGCTGGGTCCCGCATGTCCGTATAAAGTCCATGCGGAGTGCGCAGCTTATCCAGCGGGGCATCGACGGGTTTGACCTCCAAAGCTTGCGCCTGGCCCGGGGTGGGGGTTGGGGCCGGGCCGTCGGGAAGGCCACCAAATGTTTTTATCAGCTTGGGATACGAACCCTTGTCGTTATAGTGAAATATGTAAGAGGATCCGTAGCCGTCAGCCACCCAGAAGTCGCCGTTGGTCCCAAGTGCAATGTTTGTAGGGCGATAAGGCAGCCCGGGGCTCGGCCGTCCAGGAATTCTACGATAGGGTTCTGAGTCTTGCGGATACCCCATGGTCCAGACTTCTTCACCCTTGAGGGTCCGCTTGGTGACAAGGCCATGCTTTTCGTCGCACAGGTAAAGGAATTCGTCCTTACCCTCCTTGGCGTAGTGCATGCCATGCGCCCCGCCTTTGAACATGGCGCCCCATGAACGCACGAACTTTCCGTTGTTGTCGAAAACAACCACCGAGTCCCCGCTCTGGCTCTTTGCGTTCACGGTGTGGTGGATGTAAATGTGGCCCTGCGAATCCTCGCAGACGCTGTGGGTATTGCCGTATTTGATATGCGCCGGCAATTCGCCCCAGTCGTGGATGCACTCGTAGGTGTTTGCACCCTCGCCCAGGATCGGTAGCGCCGCGCCGGACTTCTTCTCGGCCCTGATGAAGAACGGCACAGCCGCGGTGACAGCGCTGGCCGTCAAGAAATTACGTCGAGTGACATCTGCCATATGATTCTCCTTTGAAACAAACTCAAGTACATTCGCTGCAATGCCGGCTCAGCCGCTTGAGAAAACCAACTGCCCACTTATAACGATTGCCGCGAGCAGCTCGCGTTGGCGCAACTCATGACGCCCAACAAGAACAATAATACTAGAGTTAGTGAGTGCGGTGGCCAAGCCGGAAGCTGGTGGATCGGGAGACCGCCCATGCCCGCCGCGTCCATGCTCTCAGTGATGCGTCCGGCCCAGCGGGATGGCAGAGACGGGAGGCCGGGCGCGAGAGTCTGGCTGCGGCGAATCCGCCCAGTGCTCTCACGCCCGGCCTGTGAACAGGGGAGTTGGTATCTACAGCGCCATTTCGCCGCGATCCTCGTTGCGGATACGAATCGCTTCGGCGACGTCTATCAGGAAGATCTTGCCGTCGCCGATCTTGCCGGTGCGGGCGGCGTCGGCCAGAGCCTTGACGGCTTCGGCGGAACGCTCGTCCGGCACCACCATTTCGATCTTCACCTTGGGGAGCAGGTCCACCTGGTACTCCATGCCCCGGTAGACCTCCTTGTGGCCCTTCTGCCGGCCATGACCGCGGACTTCGGTGATGGTCATGCCGTCAATGCCGATTTTCTTGAGCGCCTCTCTCACTTCCTCGAGCTTGTGCGGTTGGATGATGGCTTCAATTTTTTTCATGTTCGTCTCCTCTACGCGTCGTCTTTCCTACGCCTCCAGGTTGTAGCCTTCCTCGCCGTGCATGCTCAAGTCGAGGCCTTCGATCTCCTCTTCCTCTTCGCAGCGGACGCCGGTGACAGCATCGCAGATCTTCAGGATAACGAACGTACCCACGATTCCCAACACCCATGCAATGGCCGCGCCGATGGCGTTGTTCATCAACTGTCCGGCGTTGCCCTCCAGCAACCCCATCGGCTTGCCGCCAAAAAGATCGTTGACTTCTTTGGTGGCGAACACACCGGTCATCAGCGCTCCGACGGTGCCGCCGATGCCGTGCACACCGAAGGCGTCCAGCGCGTCGTCGTAACCGAACTTGTTCTTAACCACGCTAACCATCACGTAGCACACGATACCGGCCACCAACCCGATCAGCATCGCCGGCATGGGCTTCACAAAGCCCGAAGCGGGCGTGATAGCGACTAGTCCCGCCACCGCGCCGGAGATGGCGCCCAGCACGCTCGGTTTACCTTGCCTCAGCCATTCGGCGAGCATCCAGCCGAGCGCCGCGGCGGCCGTGGCAAGATGCGTCGTCACGAAGGCGCTGGTGGCCAAGGATGTCGCGGCTAGGGCACTGCCCGCGTTGAAGCCGAACCAGCCGACCCACAGCAGGCACGCGCCCACGGTGCTCAACACCAGATTGTTCGGACGCATCGACTCGGTTCCGAAGCCTCTGCGTTTGCCCAGGTACAGCGCGCACACCAGCGCCGAAACGCCCGAGGTGATGTGCACCACCGTCCCGCCCGCGAAATCGAGCGTCGGGATTTGCCCCCACAAGGCGCCCAGCAGGCCATTCTTGCCCCACACCATGTGCGCCATGGGGAAGTAGACCACCAGGACCCACAATATCGTAAACAGCAACATGCCGGAAAACTTGATGCGTTCGGCGAATGCGCCGGAGATCAACGCCGGCGTAATGATGGCGAACATCAACTGGTAGATCATGAAGGTGGCGTGCGGAATGGTCGCGGCATAATCGCCGTTCGGATCCCCGCCCACGCCGTTCAGGAAGAAGTACTGCATCCCCCCCACGAAGGAATTCCCTTCGCCGAACGCGAAGCTATATCCCACCAGCGCCCACACCACCGTCACCACCGCCATCAGAATGAAGCTGTGCATCATGGTGCTCAGCACATTCTTGCGCCGCACCAGTCCGCCGTAAAACAGCGCGAGACCAGGGCCGGTCATCATCAACACCAGCGCGGCGCTCGTGAGCATCCACGCGTTATCGCCGGATAGGCGCGCCGCTTTCGCGGCCGCTTCCACGTCGGCGAGACGTTTTTCGAGATCCGCGGGTTGAGCCGCGAGAAAGGAAGCTACAGAAAGAAAACCCAACAGCAGTTTTGTCATAGACGCTCCAAGGCGCGAGTTAGTGCTTCTCAGTATACGGAGCGAATTGCACATTGAAAAGTCGAACTTTTTGATGGATGCGATTGAAGTTTTCTATGCGCGCAGCTTGTTGAAAGCATCGTACTTACCAGCATTGTCTGGAATGTTTCCGCGCGCGCCAAACGGTTTGCAGCGGAGCCCGGGCTCTCCGCGCCGTTCAATTGCGTACAATCGTCGTAGTGCAACCGACGAGGATTCTCACAGCCGTGCTGGCATGCGCCGCCCTGCTGGAAGCTCGCGAACCCGTGCGCGCCCGCCACGCGATGGTGGTGGCGGAGGAAGCTCTCGCGGCCGATGTAGGCGTCTCCGTTCTCAAGAACGGGGGTAATGCCGTGGACGCCGCGATCGCCGTGGGCTTCGCGCTCGCCGTAACGCACCCATTCGCCGGGAACATCGGCGGCGGCGGGTTCATGCTGGTACGCCTCGCCGATGGGCGCTCCACGTTCATCGATTTTCGCGAACGCGCGCCGGAGAAGGCCGCGCGCGATATGTACCTGGACGCGGGCGGCAACCCTACCCGCGATTCCATCGACGGCTGGCGCTCGGCCGCCGTCCCCGGAACGGTGCGCGGATTCGAGCTCGCCCACGCCAGGTACGCGCGCGGAAAATGGGCGGATTTGATGGCGCCCGCCATTCAACTGGCGTCCAAGGGGTTTGCGCTGTCCTATCGTGCGTCGGAATCGCTCAAGCGCTCCGGCAATCTCGGCACGGACCCGGAGTCGAAGCGGATCTTCCTCAAGAACGGGGCGTTTTTCGAAGCGGACGAGACGCTTCGGCAACCCGAACTCGCGACGACGCTAGCCCGCATCGCGCGCCTGGGAGCGAAAGATTTTTATGAGGGCGAAACGGCGCATCGCCTGGCAGCGGAAATGACCGCGCACGGCGGCCTGATTACGCTCAGCGACCTGAAAAACTATCGTGCCGTGGAGAGGACGCCGCTGCAGGGCGCTTATCGCAATTACACCGTTCTAACCGCGCCTCCTCCGAGTTCGGGAGGCATCGGATTATTGCAGATGCTTGGAATGATGGAGGGGAGTGGATACCAGAAGCCGGGCGCGGGCTCGGCCGCGGCCATCCACTATACGGCCGAGGCGATGCGTCGCTTCTATGCGGACCGCAGCCGTCACCTGGGCGATCCGGATTTCGTGAACGTGCCGGTGCAGGGTTTGCTGAATGCGAACTACATTCGCCAGCGGCGCGCGTCCATCAACGCGAACCGCGCTACACCGAGCAGTTCGATCTTGCCCGGGAAACCCGCCGGCCGGGAAGGCACGGAAACCACCCATTATTCCATCGTGGATGCCGAAGGCACTGCCGTCGCCGTCACTTATACGCTGAATAACAGCTATGGGAACGGGATCACGGTTCCCGGGCTGGGCTTCCTGCTGAACGACGAGATGGACGATTTCACCTCCAAACCCGGCGCACCGAACTTGTTTGGACTGATTCAGGACGAAAGCAACGCGATCCAACCGGGCAAGCGGCCTCTCTCTTCCATGACGCCCACTATCGTCTTGCGCGACGGGAAGCTGTTCATGGTTCTGGGCGCGCCCGGCGGACCGCGCATCACCACGGCGGTTCTCCAGACATTCCTCAACGTTGCCGATTTCGGATTGAACATCCAGGATGCCGTGGACGCGCCGCGCTTCCATCATCAATGGATGCCCGACAAATTGTATTTGGAGCGCGGTATCTCGCCCGATACCGTCGCGGCGTTGCGGGCGCGCGGACATGAAATCGAGTATTCTGCGGGCGTCGTGTTGGCGCGCGTGGAAGCCATTCTGGTGGACGGCGGCTGGCTGCAAGGCGCCGCTGACGGCCGCTGGGTGGGCAAAGCTGCGGGATACTGAAGAATTGCCCATGCAACGCGCCCTCTCCACTCACCTGCTGGTGAACCATCGCCTCACTACCGTGTGGCTCGATCGTATTTGGGACGCCGGCATTCCGCTGGTGGAGCTTTTCTGCGCGCGCCAGCATCTGGACTATCACAACCGCGCGCAGATCTCCCAGCTGGGATACTGGTTCCGCGATTCCGAGCTCAAAGTGCACTCGATGCATTCGCCCATGCACACCGACGACGTGTGGGGCCGCTCCGGCCCGGATGCCGTGCTCAACATCACCGAACCCATCAAGAGCAAGCGCCTCCGCGTGGTGGATGAAATCAAGCGCGCGCTGGAGATCGCAGAGTCGGTCCCCTTCCGCTATCTGGTCCAGCACATCGGCACGGTGGGCCAGGAATTCGACGAGCGCGCCGTGGAGTCCGCGTTTTCCGCGCTGGAACAGATCAGCCTGTTCGCGGGGCAGCGTGGGGTGGAAGTGCTGCTGGAAAACACTCCGAACGATCTCTCCAGCGCGGAGCGCCTGCTGGTATTTCTGGAACTGACGCACCTGGACCTCAATTTCTGTTTCGACACCGGCCACGCCAATATCAAGGAGGGCCTGGATACCGCTTACCGTCTGCTGAAGCCGCGCATCCGCTCCACGCATGTGCACGACAACGACGGCAAAGAAGACTTGCATCTCTTCCCGTTCGCTCCGGCCGGTACCATCGACTGGCGCCGCGCCATGCACACGCTGCGCACGCAAGAGGACCAATACCCGCTGCTGCTGGAGCTGCGTGAGCCGCCCGACACGCCGCGCCCTCTGGAAGCCGTCAAACGTGTCTTCGAACAACTGGAAGAGTTGAAACCGCCGGAAGAAAAATGAACGTGAACCGAATTTCCATTGCCGATGCGGCCAGCCATGAGGGCGAATCCGTCGAGATTGCCGGATGGCTGTACAACCTGCGGCGCGGCGGGAAAATCTGCTTCC
>CAMAUG010000052.1 GCA_945861255.1 Candidatus Sulfopaludibacter sp. SbA3 | reverse complement strand
AGAAGCGTTTGTCGATGGAAGCCACCCTCTACCAAATCCTACAGGTTCTCAGCGTCACCTTGTTCGAGCAAACGCCCATTCTACGGGCCTTTGACGACACTTACTCCCAGGAAAAATCAGACCTATTTTCTAACCAGTTGAGCCTGCTCTACTTATAGCCGGACACTACTGACCGGATCGAGAAGAAACTTGGCAAGGTATTTCGCGAGTTGAAGCCTTACTCGCTGTTTCCCCTAGACGAATACTTTCACGGTCCATCGCGGATCGGTCCGCTGCCGGCGCTCCAGGAAGCCCGCGTGGCCCCGCCATTTCATTTGAGGTTCCCGCAGCCGTGCCATCAAGCCGCGTGACGCCCGCGTTCCAGGTAGCGCCGATCAGCGTTTGTTCGCAAAGAAGCGTTGCAGGATCTCGGTGCAAGCGGGGCCGAGCTCCCCTTCCGCGATTTCCACGCGATGGTTGAGCACTTCGGAATCGGCGATGCGGAACTTGCTCCGTACGCCGCCGAATCGCAAATCGCGCGCCCCGAAAACAAGCCGCGCGACGCGCGCATTCACCAGCGCGCCGGCGCACATCACGCAGGGCTCGAGGGTCGTGTACAACACGGCGCCCTCCAACCGGTAGCTGTGGAGAGTCGCGGAAGCCTCTCGCAGCGCCAGGATTTCAGCGTGCGCGGTGGGGTCGCAATTCGCAATTGTGGAGTTGCGACCCCGCCCGACGACGTTTCCGTTGAGCACCACCACCGCGCCCACCGGCACCTCGCCGGCGGCTTCTGCCTCGCGCGCCGACTCCAGCGCCATTTCCATGTAGAACCGTGGATCCACTCATCATGAGAATAGCGTCAATTGGGGGTCCCGCGGCCACAACTCGGGCTCGGCCGCTTCCCGCGACGAATCCAATCCATACTTTCGCCGGATGCGGCCGACGCGTTCGCGAATCATTTCCGGATACGCCCCCCGCAGGAACGCGTTGTTCCGAAAACGCTCTTGATAGCGCCCGGCCAACGCGGGGAACTGCGCCTCCAGAAATGGAAAGAAAATGCTCTTGGCGCAGTCCTTCAAGTAAACGACATTGGCGCCTAGACTCACTGCACCAGCCTCCGCCGCCGCCTTGGCGACCGCATCCAGAGACGCTTCGCTGTCGTTGATCAGAGGCAGCACGGGAGCAAGATTCACGGATACGCGGATTCCGGCGCGGGCCAGTGTCCGGATCGCCCGTAGGCGCAGCTCCGGCCGCGGCGCCAGCGGTTCCAGCGCGCCGGCCAGATCGCGAGCGAGCGTAGTGATCGTCACGACGATGGTCACGGCGTGACGCCGGGAGGCGCTGGCGATCACGCCGGCGTCGCGGGTGACCAAATTGGATTTCGTCACCAGCCCGATGCGGAATCCCGCGGTGCGCGCGAACTGCTCCCACATCGCGCGCGTCACCCCATAGAGCGCCTCGGCGGGTTGATAAGGGTCGGTCGCCGTACCGATCGCGATGCTTTCTCCCACCGGCAGTTTTCGCAGCTCGCCCAGAAACCGGCGCGGACCGAAGCTCTTGACGAAGATCTTCTTTTCGAAAGCGTCCGCGTCCCGCAGTTCCATGAATTCGTGAGTGTAGCGGGCGTAACAATATTTGCAGCCGAACTCGCAACCTCTGTATGGATTGATCATCCACCGGAAAGGCATACGTGGGTTGTTACAACGCGTCAGATAGCTCCGGGTGGTCAAGCTCATGTACTCCACCCGCTTCTTTCCGAGCAAGGATGGACTCTCAGCCGCCAGACGCGCGATACCAATCAATTCCGGCACCCGTCTATCTTCGCCTTATATTCGCCTTGCGTCAAGGGGCATGAACCAGTCATGAACCAGTCAGGCCACGCGCTTACGGCTATAGCCGAAATAGATCCCCAGCCCGATGATCAGCCACACCACGAAGCGGATCCACGTCTCCAGGGGAAGGCTCAGCATCAGCACCAGGCAACTCGCGATCGCCAGCACCGGTAGTAACGGCACCCACGGTACACGAAACGACCGGTGCCGCCCCGGTTGCGTGCGTCTCAACACGATGACACCCACCGCGACCACCACGAAGGCGAACAACGTGCCGATGTTCGTCAGATCGCCGAACGTGCCGATGTCCCAAACACCGGCTGGAACGGCCACGGCCAACCCCGCGATCCATGTGCTGATGTGCGGCGTCTGAAACTTTGGATGTACTTTGCAGAACATGCCGGGCAGCAGGCGGTCGCGGGACATCGCAAACCAGATGCGCGTCTGCCCGTATTGTCCGATCAGGACCGAAGTGGTCATGCCGAGCAATGCCGCCACCGTTACCACGAATCTCAGCCGGTTGAATCCCAACGCCTGAAGCGCATTGGCCACCGGAGCGGCGTTGTTCAGCGTGGTCCAATGCGCCACGCCGGTCAGAACCAGCGCCACGGCTGCATACAGTACCGCGCAAGTCCCGAGTGTTATCAAGATTCCCCGCGGCAGGTCCCGTTGCGGATTCTTACATTCCTCGGCGGTGGTCGAAAGCGAATCGAATCCGATGTACGCGAAGAAGACGATGGCCGCGCCCGTGAGCATTCCCGGAATCCCGTTGGGCATGAAAGGCTGCCAGTTGCGGGTGTCCACGGCGCGCGCCGCTCCGAAAATAAAGGCTAAGATCGCAGCCACCTTAAACGACACCAGGATGGCGTTCGCGCGGAAGCTCTCGCGCACGCCGCGCACCAGAAGCCACGTCAGGATCAGCACCAATAGGAATGCGGGAACGTTGAACCATGCCCCGGTGGCCCGTCCTTCCACGAAGACTGGATTCGCGAAATGTGCGGGCAAATGAATCCCGAACACGTTGTCCAATAGATCGTTGAAATACGCACTGAAGCCAACGGCGACCGCCATGTCTGCCACGGCGTATTCCAGGATCAAGTCCCAGCCGATGATCCACGCGAAGATCTCGCCGAGCGTCGCGTAGGCGTACGTGTAAGCGCTCCCAGCCACGGGAATCATAGAGGCCAGTTCCGCATAGCATAGCGCCGCGAACCCGCACGTGATCGCCACCAACAAGAACGAAATGGAAAGCGCCGGACCCGCACCGGGGCGTCCGAAGGTTCCCACCGTTTGCTGGCCGGTAAGGATCGCGAGCAAAGGGGCCTTGAGTATGGAGGACGCCTCATAATTCATTCCGGCGGCAGCGGTGCCGGTCATCGTAAAAATGCCGGAGCCGATCACGAGGCCCACCCCGATCGCCACCAGGCTCCATAACCCCAGCGTGCGGCGCAGGCGCCCAGGATGTTGCTCACTGGCCGCGATCAGTTCGTCGATGGACTTCGTGCGTGTGAGGGACATGCGGCCGGGCGCGGATTCCTCAATGGTAGAACACAGAGGGCTGTTGTCCGCGGCGCCGCTACTCGAAGCGCCGGGCCGCGCGCCGCCAGAACACTAGCAGCGCGGTGCCGATTGTGATCACTCCCAAAGACAATCCCATCCACAACCCCAGCGCACTCATCGACAAGCCGAACGCCAGCCAGCTTCCGAATGGAAAGCCCAGTAGCCAGTATCCTCCGAAATGGCAGAGCATCGGTGTTCGCGTGTCCCCCGCGCCTCGCAGAGCGCCCGTGACCACCACTTGAAACCCGTCGAAAAGCTGAAAGAACGCGGTGACGCGCAGGATCGGTGAGGCGGCGGCGATCACGGCGGCGTCCGGAGTGAACAGACGCGCGACGAAGGCCGGGAAAAACAGGAGCACAACCGATGTACACGACATCACCACGGTTCCCAGCCCCACCGCGGTCCATCCCGAGTGCGCCGCTCCGCGCGGGTCGCCGCGCCCCAAGGCCTGTCCCACCCGCACGGCCGCCGCCGCGCTGATTCCGAGGGGCATCATGAAGGTGGTCGACACCACCATGAGCGCGATTTGATGGCCGGCCAGCACCTCGGTCGCGAACCTGCCGGCAAGCACGGTAGCCGCCGTCCATACGGTGAACTCCAGCGCCATCTGTCCGGCGGCGGGGAGACCGAGCCTCAGAATTTCACGCAATCGATGAAGGTCCGGGCGCCAGTCGATGCTGGTAAGATCGCGCTCGCGATACCATGCCACCGCCGCCAGAGCGGCCAGCATGAACACGCGCGACCAAAACGTCGCCCAGGCGGAACCCGCGACGCCCAAGCGCGGCGCTCCCAGGTTGCCGAACACGAACAACCAGTTCCCTGCGACGTTCACCAGGTTGGCGCCGAGCAGAGTCCACATGATCGGGCGCGCGGCGCCGTATGATTGCAGGTACCTGCGCAGCGCGAAGAATAGGAGCAGCGGCGCGGTACTCCAATTCAAGGCGCTGATGTAGGGCACTGCGTCGTCCACAACATCCGGATTGACGCCGAAGCCCGACAGCGCGGGCGTGATCAACCGCACGGCGACCATGACGATCGGGATCAATAGAGCGGCCAGCCACAGGCCATTCACCAGCGAGCGGCGGCTGTCTGCCCGGTCTTTGGCGCCCGCCGCCTGAGCGACCAAGGTATCCAGGCCCAGCAGCAAGCCGCCCGCGCAGATCGCGAGCGTGTGAAATACCGTGGTCCCGACGCTGATCGCGCCGATGGCTTCCGCGCTCAACCGGCCGACGAACATGGTGTCCACGATGCCCATGGCCATCCAGCCGAGCTCGGAAAGCGCCAGCGGTGTTGCCAGGTGCAACATGGGCCGCAGTTCCTGGCGCCAGTTCTTTACGTGTGAAGGCACCGGCACCATCACTTCCCGATACAAAACGTGGAGAAGATGCGGTTCAAAATATCGTCCGCCGTAGTGGCGCCGGTAATGGCGTCGATGGGCCGCAGAGCGGCGTAAAGATCCAGCAGCAGCATTTCATGCGGCAGGCCCAGCGCGACCGCGTTCCGCGTGTGCTCCAAGGCCTCGTCGGATTCCCGCAACAGTTGTTCATGCCGCAGGCTGGTGATGAACCCGCCTTCCTGCTCCAGGCGCCCTTGAGGCGCAAGAGTTTCGAGCAACCGCCGCCGCAGCCCGGCCAAGCCTTCGCCTGTCAGTGCGGAGACGGGCAGCGCCTGGTCCACACTGGTAATCCTCGGCAGATCGCGCTTGTTCCCGGCCACCACAGTTTTGCCCTGGAGTCGCGCTTTTTCGATCAGCGCCTGGTCCTGCGGGTCCGGCGGCGCGGACAGATCCACCACCACCAACGTCAGATCCGCATCCGCCATCGCTTGATGGCTGCGTTCGATGCCAAGCCGTTCCACTACATCTCCGCCCGCCCGGATGCCGGCTGTATCCACGAATCGTACAGGGATGCCTTCGAGCGACGCCGTTTCGGAGACCAGATCCCGCGTAGTCCCCGGAATGTCGGTGACGATGGCGCGGTCTTGTTCCAGCAAGCGGTTAAACAAGCTGCTCTTGCCGACGTTGGGCCGTCCGACAATGGCCAGCGTGAAGCCCTGGTGCACCAGCTTGCCGTATGCAAAGCTCGCGATCAGTTCGCGCACGCCGGCCAGCACCGGGTCGATGCGGCGCAGGATCTCTTCGGAAGGCGCCACGTCGATATCGTCTTCGGCGAAATCGATGCCTGCTTCGAGCAGCGCGACAAGTTCGAGCAACTGTTCCTTTGCCGGTTTCAGACGGCGCGACACTGACCCCTCCATTTGTTGCGCCGCGATGCGGGCCTGATAGAGCGTGGTGGCTTCAATCAAATCGCGCACGGCTTCGGCGCGGGGAAGATCGATGCGGCCATTCAAATATGCGCGCAGCGTGAATTCGCCGGGCTCCGCCAGGCGCGCTCCGGCCGTACAGGCCCGCTCCAACGCGTAACGCAGAATCACCGGAGCGCCATGGCAGGAAATCTCGACCACGTCCTCGGCGGTATAGGACCGAGGCGCCGCGAAGTAGGTGACCACAACTTGGTCGATGCCCGGCAGTTCGGCGAGCGTGGCGGTCCATGGTCGCCAGGGCGGTTCGCTGGGGAATCGCAGGATCTTTCCGGCGATGCCGCGCGCGTCCGTGCCCGACAGACGCACCACGCCAATGCCGCCCCGGCCGGGCGGAGTGGAGATCGCAGCAATCGTGTCACGGAGAGAAATAAGGGGACAGGCTACTCAATTACCGAATTCCGCAAATACCTGTGGTGCCGGGAATTCGATAATCGAGTAGCCTGTCCCCTTATTTCTCTACCCCCGGAACCGGTCGCGTCCAGCACCGCCGCGCGGGGGGCCGCCCCGGCGATCACCGCGTCCCCGGAATCCGCCGCGTCCGCCGTCGTCTTCCGGTCTGGGGCGCGGGGGAATTACCGGCTCCGGCAACGTGGTCATATCCGCGGGTACAATCACCACTTGCCGGATGGGTCCTTCGCCCACGCTTTCACTGCGCACACCCTCTTCATTGCGCAACGCCAAATGCAGAATGCGCCGCTCCCGGCTGTTCATCGGACTAAAGTGGAAAGGGGCATGCGTCTTGCGCACGCGTTCAGCGGCCGCCTGCGCGCTCATGCGCAGCTCTTCAATGCGAAGAATCCTGCGGTCATTCACGTCAAAACAAATGCGCGAATGCTCGTCGGACGCCATCCCCAGGGCTTCCATGGTCAACTGCTCCAGCGCCAAGAGAAGTTCGGCTTTGTTGGACAGCAGCAGGTCCACGTCCCGGCCGGCAAAACGAATCACCAGGTCGGGGTTTTCGAAATCCGGATGCGGCGTCTCGCCTTCGGCCACGGTGAACGCCAGATCGAAGCCCGCCAGCGTATGAATCTGTTTGAGGAACTGCTCGATGCGAGGTCCAGTTTCGGCAACCGTATATTTCTTGGACAAGTTCGGCTCCTCTTCTTCCAACGTGTTACTTCTTCTTGCCGGGAGCCTTCTGTGGCGTCACGGTTGGCGTTGGCATCCACTGATTCAGCAGAAGCTGTTGCGCGATTCCCACCATATTGCCGGTTAACCAGTATAGTACCAGCCCGGAGGACGCGCTCCAGAACATGAAGCCGAATACCAGCGGCATCAGCATCATCATTTTTTGCTGCGTGGGGTCCATGCCGGGGCTCGGCGTCATTTTCTGCATTGCAAATTGCGTGACAATCAACAGCACCGGCAGGAAGCGCATGCCGCTCAAGGCCGGGAGATTTTCCGCTTGCGAGAGATCCCCGATCCACAACCAATTGGCCCCGCGCAGTTCGATGGAAACGCTGAGAACGGTGTAGAACGCGTACAGGAACGGCATCTGAATCAGCAGCGGCAGACACCCACCCACTGGGTTCACGCCGTTGCTCTTGTAGAGAGCCATGACCTCCGCGTTCTTCTCGTTCTGCTTGTCGCGATTCTTCATGGAGGCGCCCTTGTAGCGCTCGTTGATCGCCGCGATCTGCGGCTGCAAAGCCTGCATCCTCTTGGCGGATTTCACGCTGGAAATCTTCAGGGGAAACATCAGAATGTTGATACCGACGGTCACCAGCACAATGGCCCAGCCGAAGTTGTGCGTCATGTGATCTGAGGTCCAGTTGAGCAGCACGAAGAGCTGCTTGGCGATGAACCCCAGGTAGGTGCCCCAATCCACCACTTGTTCCAGCCGCGGATTCACTTTCTTGAGCAGATCAGTATCTTTGGGCCCCACGAACAGCGAGAGCTGGTTGACGCCGTCTCCGCCCACGCCCATGCCCACGCGCGGCACATCCGCGCCCTTGGCGTCGGGAACGGAGTCGGAGTACGTAGTCTGTTCGATAGACGGCTTGCTACCCGGCAGAAACGCCGCCGCGAAATAACTGTCTTCAATCCCCACGAACGAAAACTGTCCGCTCGCGCCGAGCGGTCCGTCGCCGGCATCCTTCGCGGTCTTCACTTGCAGCTTCGCGTTGGGTTGATCGAAGTAAATCGCGTGCTCCACCGCTGCCTGATTCGGTACGGTAGCGTCGCCGAACCCGCCGCGCCATACCAACGAATGCGGTAGTTGAACGCCGCTCTGCGTCACTTCCGACGTCACACCGGCCAGGTAGCTGGCCTTCTCAAAGTGGAAGGATTTCTTGGTGAACGCGCGGCCATCGGAAAATTCGAAGGCTACCTCCAGGCCGTCCGCCGAACGTTGCGTCTTGAACAGAGCGGCGTTGGGATCGGTGGCGGGTCCCTGCCCTTTGAATACCAGCGAGAAGGGAGCGGCAACCTTCGCCAGGGCGCTCTGATTCACTAATTCCAGCGGCTTGCGCTGATGATCCTGGTAGTGCGTCAGCACCCAGCTTTTGACCACGGCGCCGCGGTTGGATAGCACCACGCGGTAGACATCGGTTTCCACCGTGATGGTTTCCTCTTTGTCCGCCTGCACGGCTGCGGCAGGCTCGCCGGATTTGGCCGCTGTTCCGGGTTTGACGGCGGCGGGAGCTTCGGGCTTTTGCACCGCTTCCGGCGTCACCGGCCGCGCGCTCTTCTGCGCTCCGGTTTTCGTCGCGATGGGCGCCGGAGCGGGCTTGATGAAGTAGTTGCTGACCAGCAGCACCAGCCCCATCAGGCCGAACGCCAGCAGCAGCCGGACCTCCATGGACATTTCTTTTTTCATAACGCGGGCCAGTTAACGAACCGGATCGAAGCCCCCTTCATGGAATGGATGGCACTTCAGCAAACGCCGCAATCCGATGGCGGCGCCGCGCACCACGCCGTGTTTTTCAATCGCCTGCATCGTGTACTCGGAGCACGTGGGATGGAAGCGGCACGCCGAGGGCAGCAGCGGCGAAACCCAGCGCTTGTAAATACGCAGCGGAATGAGTGCTAACGCCCGCATTTTTCGATTACCCTCCGCAGCGCGCGCTCAATTTCGGTGAACGCGGCATCCCGTGCCGCGCGGCGCGGGTTGATGACGATGTCCCATTGCGGCCCGATTTCGGCGCGATGCAGCCGGAACGCTTCCCGCAACCGCCTCTTGATTCGATTACGAACCACCGCTCCGCCGATCGCGCGGGGCACCGTGAGGCCCAGGCGCGCGGTCTCCCGTTCTCCGTCCTTGCGCGACAAACAGAACGCGGTGAACAAAGGACCGGGGAGGCGGGTGCCGTGGTCATAGATATTTCGGAATTCGGCGGTGCGCAAAACACGGCTCGATCGCGGGAACGTGAGCGCACCACCTGGTCCAGAATTAGCTCTGGTGGGCGTACCGGACGGCCTTTTCGTCGCTGACAGTGAGCTTGTGGCGGCCGCGCGCCCGGCGCCTCGCCAGCACCGCGCGTCCATTCTTGGTTTCCATGCGCGCCCGGAACCCGTGTGTTTTCGCGCGCTTACGATTGTTGGGCTGAAATGTACGTTTCGGCATCTGCTACGTCTTTCTAAATCGCGCGCAACGCGGCAAGCGCAGGCGCCAAGGCTTGTGAAGTGAAGCTCTAAATCAAGTATTCAGTATAGCAGGCCGATGGTGGGCGCGCTGTCGGCCTACAACTTCGTGTCAGTGGGTGAGTTTAAGATTCGCTTGGATGAATTCGTCGACACGGGTGACGAAGCTTAGCAGGTCTCCCTCAACAGCTATGATCGGCATCTTCGATGCGGTATCCAGCAACGCGGCGCGTGTCTCAGCAATGTTTCGTCTTGCCGGCCGCCCGCGTAGTTCGTCTTTGGCAGTCTCCAAGTGTCGGTAGAGCAACCGCCCGATCTCCGTCTCTCGCGGGGCTACCTCCACGCACCTGGCCGGCAAATTGAGACGCGTGTCGGCCGATAGATCGGCCGGAAGATGGGCCACGTATTCGGAACGTGTCTGGATCCAGTGTCCGGAGCGAAACCCGGATCGGCATATCGCCGCGTGCTCTGCCGGTGAAAGGAAGCTGACGTCCAGTCGGTGGAAGGGCGACTCATTGTAGAACCAATACCGGCCTGATGGCTGGGAGACGCCGGTGAACATACGGTAGAACGCCACGCGCTTTCTTGAGCGAATGGCGGCTGCCGCCAGCCATGCTGTGTGTTCCGGCGCCTCGCAGGAGACGAGTAGATCGAGGTCAGACCACTGATCCGCGCAGCCGGCGGCGATGGACCCGAATGAATTGATATTGCGAACCGAAGTTATTGCGGACAGTGCCGCGACCAACTCGTGTCGGATCCGCTCCAAACCACTCCGCGGTGCGTCATACCCCACGCCTGGGATCATATCAAGAGCTTCAGAACATCCAAGTCGACCCACAACCGGCACTACAACTCCGGCCTGCCCTCCACCATTATTTCCTTCAACGTGAACTGCACCTCGCGATACGGCCCCGCCACACCCGGCAGGTACAGATCGAATCCCAGATACTTCTCCTCGGTGGTGACTAGATTGTTTATCAGGTTGCGGGGAAACGCCAGGCGCAGGTAGGGATCTCGCGAGGATGGTGGGAAATAAGCGGTCGCCTTCACGCGTCCGCGCGGTACTCGCATCCAGCAGCCATCCTCCATGCGGCGGATCTCAGGGCCCTCGGAAAACGCGGTGCTGTTGCCCACGCGAACCGCCAGGATCACCTCCGTCTTCCGGTACTGCTCGAACCACGCGCGATATTCCTAGGCCAAAGGATCGTTAGCCTGCTTGCGCCGCAGTGCCACGCGGCGCTCACGCTCCCGCTCGGCCAGTTCCACCGGCCCGGCACTGGCGATGTAGACGGCCACCGGAGCACTCAGGGAGCCTTTGCCGGTGGCTGTCGCCATCTTGGCCCATGGCGACTCGACGAAGAATTGCGAGAGCTGAATGTCAGTCCATTCGCCGGCCGGTTTTTCACGCCAGAACGGGCCTGCGAACACGAACAAAGCGAGCAGCCACGGCATGGTTCCATTATGGCGCGCCCACACAAGATGGGCCAGAAATAGGAGGAGATGGGGCTCTGAACCCGTGGCCGAATCGCGACCGCCTGCTTCCGGCGTGTCAATCAACCTCAGTTCAGTATTTGTAGTAAACTGTAGTTTATTACTAAAGTGAAACTAGCGCTAAGTATTGTGCTGGCTTGCGGCCTGACGTTCGCGCAGACCACGGGGTCGCTGGCCGTCAAAACGACAGGACCGGACGGGTCTCCGGTGACAGGCGCCGCGGTGCGCCTGGAGAACCGCGCCACGGGCTTTGACCGGGCGATTCCGGAGGCGGCGGGCGGCTATGCGCTGGCGAACCTGCCCCTCCAAACGTATCGTTTGTCCGTTGAAGCTCCGGGATTCCGCGCGGAGATTCGCGAGGTCCGGGTTCGCAGCAACGTGCCGGTCACGGTGGAAATAGGCATGGTACTTGCCGCGGTGCGCGAAACGATGACCGTATCGGCCGGCGGAAGCGCGGATCTGATCGATCTGGAGGCCACCGGCACGCGCGTGGGCCTGAGCGCCCTGGCGATGAGTGAGATGCCCACACCCATGGGCAGCCGCGGCATTGAAACCTATTTGCTGAGCTTTCCGGGCTTCGCCATGAATGCCAACGGGGCCATTCATCCGCGCGGCGCACACAACCAGATGACCTTCGTGATCGACGGCATGGCAGTGAGCGATCAACTCACCGGCGCGTTCGCGACGGCACTCGATCCCAATCTGGTGGACAACCTGGAACTGCACACCGGTAACATACCCGCCGAGTTTGGAGCCAAGGTTTCCGGAGTGGCCGCCATCACCACCAAGAGTGCGGCGGGCTCCGGACGCCGCCTGTTTGGGAACACGCAGGCAGGCGCGGGACGTTTCGATACGTTGGAAACCGTCACGCAGGCGGGCGGCGAGAAAGGGCGCTTCGCGTACTACGGGTCGGTGTTCGGGGTGAAGACGCACCGGTTTCTGGACCAAGTCTCGCTGGATAACCTGCACAATGGAGGCAACGCCCAGCGCGGTTTTCTGCGCCTGGACTATCAACCCAACGAGCGGGACACGTTTCATCTGAACGCGATGACGGGGCGGTCCAGTTTTGAGCTGGCGAATTTGCGCTCGCAGCAGGCAAACGGCATGGCTCAGCGGCAGGCGCTGCGCGATGTGTCGGTGTGGCTGCGGTGGAATCGAATCCTGGGGCCTTCGACCGCGTGGGAATCGACGCTCGCCTACCGCACGACGGTGGCGCAGTTTTTCCCGAGCGCAGGCGATACGCCGGTTACGGCTTCCCAGGCGCGCCATTTATCGACTGTGACCTTTGCCAACCGCATCAGTAAGGTCGCGGGCAGCCACACGATTCGCGCCGGCGCCGACGTGCAGGCTTTCCCCATCAGCGAAAACTTTTCGATGGGCATCACCAGTCCCGAATTCAACGCGCCCGGCGCGCCTGGACTCCCCGCCGCTCCCGGATTCAACGACGCACTGCTGCCGCACGACTTGACGCGCGGCGGCGGCATGTTCACGTTCTCCGCTCGCGATACCGGCATGTTACTGAGCGGTTTCTTGCAGGACTCCATTCGGTGGGGCCGGTTCATCCTGACGCCTGGGCTGCGCTACGATTCATACCGTCTGCTGGTCTCCGGCCAACAGTGGCAGCCACGCGTGGGCGTTGCCTTTCACCTGAAGGAGACCGGCACCGTGCTGCGAGCCTCCTACAACCGCAATTATCAGACGCCGCCCAACGAAAATCTGCTGCTTTCGAGCTCCGCGGACGCGGCGCGCCTGGCGCCCGCCAGCGTCCGGAACGCCCTGAGAGCCACCTTCACGCCGATGCAGCCGCAGCGCGAAAACGTGTATGAGATGGGCATGCAACAATCCTTGTGGGGACGCGCCAGCCTGAACGCGTCGTTCTATCACAAGGACTCCCGCGATCAGCAGGATAACAACAATTTCTTCAACACCGGTGTGATTTTTCCAGTGACGCTGGCAGGAATTCGCGTGAATGGCGTGGAGGGGCGTCTGCGGCTGCCCACCGTGCGCGGCATCAGCGCCACGCTGAGCGCCACGCACTCGCGAGCGATTTCCACGCCGCCATTCACGGGCGGCTTGTTCCTGGGGCAGGACGCCGTGGACCTGCTGAGTTCTGGTCCCTTCGTGATCGATCACGACCAGAAGTTGAGCCTCCAGACCACGGCGCACTACACCGTGAATCGCCATTGGTGGGTGAGCACGGCGGTGCGCTATGACAGTGGTTTGGTGGCCAATCCGTCAAACCCGGCAACGGTAGCGGCCGATCCTGACTTCAGCGACCTGCTGCCCTTCGTGAAGTTGGGCCGGCTGCCGGCGCGTGTGCGTCCACATACGATCACGGACGCCTCGATCGGCTACCAGGGCTATCGGGCCGGAGGGTCCGGGGAAAAGACCTGGGACGTGCAACTTCAGTTCAACAACATGTTCGACGTGACGGCGCTGCACAATTTTCAATCGGTCTTCGTGGGGACACGCGTGGTGGCGCCGCGGTCTGTGGGCGTGAAGCTGCGTTTTTATTGGTAGCCGCGCGTGTATGATGGGCCTGATGGGACGCACGCTGATCGTGGCCGGGCTGGTTTTGGTGGCGCTTGGCTTGTTGCTTACGTTGGGCCAGCGGTTGCCCTTCAAGCCCGGGCGCCTGCCGGGCGATATCGTGGTGAGCGGCAAGAATACCACATTCTACTTTCCGGTGATCACAAGCTTGCTGGTGAGCGCGATCCTCACGTTGGTGCTGTGGATTTTCCGGCGCCGGTAACCGCTTGTTCTACGGCACAAGCCCAAGGCGTTCGAGCGGCCAATACACGAACGCCGCCTTCCCATAAATGAAGCGGCGCGGAACGGTGCCCCAACTCCTGCTGTCATTCGAAGAACTGCGGTGGTCTCCCAGGACGAAATACTCATCCCGCGGTACGGTCAGCTCGCGCGTCGAAACCTCGTCATGGTACTCCTGCGGCACGTACCGCTCTTCCAGTACATGGCCGTTGACGGAGACCGCGCCACGATTGATCCTCACGCGATCGCCCGGAATGCCGATGACTCGCTTGATGTAGGACTTGCTGGGATCGCCCGGGAACCAGAACACCACGGTATCGCCCCGGCTGATCTCGGTGATCCCGAAGCGATAGGCGAACTTGTTGATAAAGATGCGCTCCTGATCCACCAGCGCGGGCATCATGCTGGTGCCCTCCACCTTCACGGGCTGATACAGGAAGAGAATCACAACCACGGCGATGAAGACGCTGAGCGAAAGATCCCGCAACCATGAGACAGCCGCGACCGTCGCGGACTGGCGCTGATAAGACGGCGGTGGCGGTAACCGGCTGGGGATTTCCATCTAAAGCTGATTATATGACGTGGCGCGGGCCTGTGGGTTTCGAGGTGGTTTGGCTGTAACCAGCAGCGCCCGGCTTGCCCTCAAAAACAGAGATCCTCCACTCCACCGCGGATTTTGGATAATAGGATCATGCTGCCAGTTAAGGAAGCCACTCAACGGGCGATTGAGTTCGCGCGAACGGTACTCGATCCCTCGCGGATCTCTGGTCTACGTCTCGAAGAAGTCGAGATGGTGAAGACGGAGCAAGGGGCGGCGTGGCTCATCACGCTGAGCATGTTGCAGCCGCCGGCATCCGCGGGCGCCGCACTGGGAGACACATTGGATCGAGTATTTGGTGTCGGTCCCCGCGAGTACAAGACCTTTACAGTTCATGGTGACACGGGCGAGGTCCTGTCCATGAAGATTCGCGAACTTGCCGGAGTCCAGTGACGCAAATTGGCGAATGGATCGAGAAGCACCGCGCCAACGGTCTGCTGATCGACACCAATCTGTTGATTGTGCTCCTGGTTGGACGAACCAGCCCGCGCCGCATTCCCACGTGCGACCGCACACAATCCTATTCCATTGAAGACTATCGACTGCTGGAACGGCTGGTCGCTGAATTCCGAACAACGATTACCATCCCGCACATACTCACGGAAGTCAGCAATCTGGATCCACTCCATGGACGAGAACGGTCCCAGTTCCAGGCACACTATCAACAGTGGATCGAAGCGAGCCGGGAGTTCTTTGACGAAAGCCGCGCGGTGGTCCACGATCCGCTGTTCCGCCCCGCCGGACTCGCCGATGCCGCGATCAGCATGGTCGCGCGACACGGCATGCTGGTCTTAACGGACGATCTCCGATTCTGGGGTATGCTATTGCGTCGTGGCATCGACGCGATCAACTTCACGCACATGCGAACACAGATTTGGTGAAAGAGTTGGGGCGGCTGATGGGATTTGAACCCATGACATCCAGAACCACAATCTGGCGCTACTACCAGCTGAGCTACAGCCGCCACACGGGAACTACAAAACTATTTTAGCACCTGGCTTGGCCGGAGGGCGGTCCTGTGGTTAAGGCGGCCATCGCCTACCGTAATCCGGCCGTAATTCCTGGTTCAAGGCTTCCGCCATGCGTAAGCATGCGGGCACCGTAGGACCAGTAGTGTCCGGCTAACCGTAACTGGATGGGCGGCAAGCCATAGCAGCACAGGCTGTTAAGTCGTGTTTTGGGATTTTTCGATTTGAAAGTTCCGGATCGATTTCAGCCCTTGTTCGATGCCCCGGATTTCCCAAGAGATCCTG
>CAMAUG010000051.1 GCA_945861255.1 Candidatus Sulfopaludibacter sp. SbA3 | reverse complement strand
GTGTCGGCGCCGTACTTGCCCACCATCTCTTCGGGATCCACCACGTTGCCCTTCGATTTTGACATCGCCGAGCCGTCCGAACCCAGCACCATGCCCTGCGTGAACAAGTTCGCCGCGGGCTCCGAGTTTTCAATCAGCCCCAGATCGCGCATCACCTTGGTGAAAAAGCGCGAATAGATCAAATGCAGAATTGCGTGCGTCACGCCGCCGATATATTGATCGATCGGGAACCACTTCTTGATGACCGCCGGATCGAATGGCGCGGCGGAGTTCTTCGGATCGCAGTACCGGTAGAAGTACCATGACGAATCGACGAATGTGTCCATGGTGTCGCTTTCGCGTTGGGCGTCAGTGCCGCATTGCGGGCACTTCACATTCATGAACTCCGGCACTTCGGCCAACGGGGAGCGGCCCTTGCCGGTGAACTTCACGTTGTAAGGCAGCTCCACCGGCAAATCTTTTTCGGAAACCGGCACTACGCCGCATTGCGCGCAATGAATCATCGGAATCGGCGTGCCCCAGTAGCGCTGGCGCGAAATGCCCCAATCTTTGATGCGATACGTAATGGCGGCCTTGCCGAAACCGCGCTCCTCGGCGTGTGCGTTCATGCGGCGCCGCGCCTCCACGCTGGAAAGACCGGAAAACTCGCCCGTGTTTTCCGTGATTCCATCTTCGGTGAACGCGGCCTTCGGATTTTCATCCAGCACGCCATCCACGGGACGGATCACGGGCCGGATGAGGATGCCGAAAGTGGTGCAGAAATCGAAATCGCGCTCGTCGTGCGCAGGCACGGCCATGATGGCGCCGGTGCCGTAGTCCATCAGCACGAAATTCCCGATCCACACGGGAACCGGCTGGCCGCTATAGGGATTGATGGCGTAGTGCCCGGTGAACGCGCCGTCTTTGATCACATCGCCCGGACCCTGCTGCTTGCGCGCATCGGTCATCTGCTTGGCCTTGGCGCGGCCCGCGGTGTCCAACAGCTTCTGAGCGATGGGATGCTCCGGTGCAAGAATCACGCACGTTGCGCCGAATATGGTGTCGACACGCGTCGTGAACACGCGTATTGTCTCGCCCGTCTCCAGCGCGAAATCGATCTCCGAGCCTTCGCTGCGGCCGATCCAGTTTCGCTGCATGGAAAGCACTCGCTCCGGCCACCCGCCTTCCAGCTTGTCGTAGGTGTCGCGCAGCAATTCATCGGCATACGCGGTGATTTTCCAGAACCACTGCTCGAGCGCGCGCTGCTCCACCGGCGTGGTTTCGTGCCGCCAGCAGCAGCCGTCCACCACCTGTTCATTGGCCAGCACCGTGGCACACTCCGGGCACCAGTTCACCATCGCTTTCTTGCGATACGCCAACCCGCGCTCATACATCTTCAGAAAGAACCACTGGTTCCACTTGTAATATTCCGGGGCGCAGGTGGCGATTTCCAGATTCCAGTCGTAAGCGAAGCCCATGCGGTGCATCTGGCGCTTCATCTCCGCGATGTTCGACGTGGTCCAGTCGCCGGGATGCATGCCGCGCTGGATAGCGGCGTTCTCGGCCGGCAACCCGAACGCGTCCCACCCGATGGGGTGCTGCACGTTGTACCCACGCATCCACATATAACGCGCCAGCGCATCGCCGATCGAGTAGTTCCGCACGTGGCCCATGTGCAGCCGGCCGCTGGGATAGGGGAACATTTCGACGACGTAGTATTTCCGCGCGGAAGAATGCGGATCGGCGCGATACAAGTTCGCATCGCTCAGCCAACGGTCATGCCACTTCAATTCGATCTGATCGTGGTCGTACGGGGTTTCCGGCATAGAGACTGTTTTTACAGAGCCTGTTTCTACAGAGCCTGTTTTTACCATGATAGCGTCCGTCCGTCGCGATTCCGAAGATTCGCGCAGCGTTTCTCTTCATGGGGATTGGGACCCGCGAAACACGGGATACCTAAACACTGCGCCGCTGATAGGCAGTAGCAGTGTCGGGTATGGGGACGGCCCACTAGTTTCGCATCCGCCGCCTGGCCAGAAGCAGATTCGACCCTATCCTGGCGTATCCATAACCCAGGTGTAGAGACAGTGGCTTTACGCTGGCCTCGCTGTAAGCTTTTCGTAGCGCAGGCTGCGTCATCGAGCGAAAACTGCCGTAGGGCCGGTTATATTCGCCATGGAGCTGCACTCTCCAAATTTCCGGTCGAAGGAATGCATACGGGATGCCCGAGTCGTCCTGCAGGATGTTGGCGCTGCGGGCGAGCACACTCTCCCGAATCATGGAGAACGCCGCCTGATGAGTCAGGTAAGAGGTCGCCTTAAGATACGTCGTGACTCCGCTTAAGTGAGAAAGGTAGCTGAGGAACGGTTTATTTTCCAGCAGCCGCGCGTTCGAGAGATTCACGGTGAAGTAATTCAGCGTGTGAATGGATCCGTCCGATTCGATCTCAAACTCGATCTGTATACCCTTGTTCCCGTACCTAGTTTGGGCCTTGTAGACAGGAGCCCGCTCAATGATTTGACCTTCTTCGTCCAGACGCACGTAGCGGAATCCCAGAACTCGATGATGGGTTCGTACCAACAACTCAAGTATGGGCAGCATCAGGCCGTCGGTAATCTGGCCGCGAAACTGGCGGTCCATATCACGGGTGATGAAAAAACTACGGCTCAGCTCCGAAGTTAAGGTTTCCCGCGTTTCCGCCAGATATTTCAGCAGGTCCGACTTCCTAATTCGAGCGAGGCTCGGGAGCGTTCCCGCAGGCTCCAGCCCCACGACGGTAAAGATGGGACTTTGTGGGAACAGCAAAGTCACCGTTAGCGCATCCGGCCCGCCAAACGGGTAAAAGACAGGAGCGGCCCATGCCGGGTCGCCGCTGAGCTCCTGCTTCTGGAATGCACTCAGCTCGCGGACCAAGGTGGTTTCGGTCCTGCGCCACGCGTCGCCCAGGCGTTTACGGTGTATCTGCCAAGCTTCGCTGGCCTCAAGATCCGCCAACGGACTGCCGGGCCTCCCAGGAAGACCCGCGAGGAACCGCGCGATATCGTCGGCCTCACGCGCGCGCGGAACGCTTGAACTCTGGGACTTGGATTCGGGGTATTGAGCTTTCAGCGGTGGGTGTCCGCATCCGCCCAACAACGCCGTGATGGCACACGCTGTAACGATACGACGGGCGAGAGCGGATGAATTCCGGCGGAGAGAGCTCCGCGACATCGAACCGTCCAGCGTGCCACCAGCATGCAGCTTGCTCGAACGGAAATGCGCCTGACAGGTGCACAGCGTCGCACTTTGCGCGTGACACCCTTTGCCAGGCGGCGCAAGCATCTCGCATGGACCCAGCTTTGTCCCGGCAGGAAGCATCCTCATTTCGGCATTTGCTTCAAGTTTATCCGATCAAGAAACTTACGGTGCTCGGACGCGCCGATTCGCCGCGGGATCGTCTGCCTCTGCGCCATCTGAATCAGCGCGCCGCTACCGGGAACCATATCGGAAAGCCCGTGGCAATTCTAATTGATGGCCAGGTCGTGGTGGCTCCCGCGCTGCGGGCAACCATTGGAGGATCCGCGGTAGTCAGCGGCAACTTCACGAAGGAACAGGCCGAAAGATTCGCCAACGGAATTGGAATGCAATAGGAGCTCATTGATCAAGCTTCGCCGGTCGTCGGACCACTGCGGTGGGAGCCGTATTTCTGAAACGAGCCGAGGCCGCTTGACTGACACCTCGTATGGAGTGCCGACACGCCAGCTACATGAATGGATCGATCAACATTCGGCGCTACAGTGGTTGTAGCAAGGCGCGCTGGATTTCTCTTTGCTTCAGCGCACAAGGTTTGGGCGAAGCACAATGCTGAATCGGCGTTCTTTCTGTAGCTTGGGACCGATAGCGCTCGCGGCGCAACCATGGCATGGGCGGATCCAACTCGCCGGCGCATTGTTGTGTTCATGACACAGTGTTTCTTTGCCCCGGACAGAGTGGGCACCGATGTGGTTCGTCTGGCGCTATGCGCTCAATGATGGATTTTGGGAAGGGACCTTCACGCCGCTGCTTCAAAAACGCCAAGATCGTTGGAACGCATAATGAGCGGAAACACTAAAGGAAGGGCAGATGCCGGTGCCGCATAGCTGGGTGGAATCCGCGAACGGCCCTGACGCGGATTTTCCGCTCCACAATCTGCCGTACGGCGTTTTCGATGCCGGCGAAGGCGCGCGCATCGGCGTGGCAATTGGAGATCAGATTCTGGATCTGCCAGCCGCCACCGCCGCCACGGGCCTGGCTCCGGAAATCGTCCGCGCGTGCGGGACTGCATCGCTGAATGCGCTAATGTCGCTGGGCCCGGCGCACTGGTCCGCGTTGCGGCGGTGGACCACGGAACAGCTGCGCGCCGGCGCGCCCGCTTCGCAAGCTCTGATTCCCATGAAGGATGCCGCAATGAAGCTCCCCGTCGAAATCGGCGACTACACGGACTTCTTCACGTCGGTTTACCACGCGAACAACGTCGCCGGCTTCCTTCGCCCGGACCAATCCTTGTGGCCAAATTACAAGTACCTTCCCGTCGGCTATCATGGGCGCGCGTCGTCGGTCATCCTCAGCGGCACTCCCGTGCGCCGCCCGCGGGGTCAGATGAAGCCCGCCGGCGCGGAGCGGCCGAGCTTCGGCCCGTGCCACATGCTCGACTACGAACTCGAAGCCGGTTTCTTCACCGGCCCCGGCAACCTGCTGGGAGATCCCGTGCCCATCGATGCCGCGCCTGGTCACATCTTCGGCGCGTGCCTGTTGAACGATTGGTCCGCGCGCGACATTCAATTCTGGGAATCGCAACCGCTCGGGCCGTTTCTCTCCAAGAGTTTTTCCACCAGCATCTCGCCATGGGTGATTCCAATGAGCGCGCTCGAACCCTTCCGCGTGCCGGCGTTTCCACGCGCCACCGGAGACCCCGCGCCGCTCCCGCATTTGTATTCGCAAGCGGACCAGCAGCGCGGCGGGATTGATTTAACCGTGGAGGTGTATCTGCTCACGCCGCGCATGCGCGATGCTGGAGCCGCGCCCGCGCGCCTCACACGAGGCAATTTTCGCGACATGTACTGGACCGTCGCCCAGATGCTGGCGCACCACACCAGCAACGGATGCAACCTGCGTCCCGGCGATTTGTTGGGCAGTGGAACGATTTCAGGGGCCACCCCCGATTCGCTGGGCTGCCTGCTGGAACTGACCCGCGCCGGCGCCGATGCCATCCGCCTGCCCAACGGCGAGGAGCGGTGTTTCCTGGAAGACGGCGACGAAGTAATTCTTCGCGGCTACTGCGAGCGCGGCGAGCCCGGCCGCGGCGATCACCTCCGGATCGGGTTCGGCGAGTGCCGGGGCGTAGTACTGCCGCCGCGCCCGCAACCCTGCGCCGATTGATTGCTGTTGGTCTACGCCTGCGCCATCTGAATCAGCGCGCGGATATATCCATACGCGAACGCGAACGCCTGATCGCCATCCTTGTCGTCGGCATGATGTGGGACGTGGTCCGGCATCATCATGTACGGGTAGCCGACCTCTTTGTAAACCATCATCGCCTTCACGAAATTGACGCTCCCCTCGTCGGGATAGGTCTCGACAAAGTCGTCCCGGCGGCCGCGAATGTTGCGGAAATGCACGTTGAAGATTTTCTTGCGCGACCCGAAGTAGCGGATCACGTCGCCGATCTCCTTATCCGGGTCCGCCAGCATCTCCGACACCGTGCCCTGGCAGAAGTTCAGCCCGTGGTAGGGGCTCTCCTGGATGCTGACGAACTTCTTGAGTCCGTCCACCGTGCCCAGCACCGTGTCGATGCCCTGGTACCCGGCGGGCGGCATCCCTGGATCGTGCGGATGGCAGGCCATCCGGATCTTATACTCGTTGGCCACCGGAATCACCTTGTTGAGGAAATAAGTGATCCTCTCCCAGTAGAGATCGGTGTTGACCTTGCCGGCCTTCGTGATCGGCGTCTTTGGCTTGGCGTCCTTGAACCGCCAGGTGCTCAGCGTGGTTCCGCCGCGGCCCGCATCGCGCTCCTCCAGGCGAACCACGCCCAGCAGGCTCATGTTGTATTTGATCGACGGGATCCCCACCTTGGCGCAGTTCTGAATCCACTTGTGGACGCGCTCGATGTCGCGGTCGCGCTCCGGGCTCTGGCCGAGCATGATGGCCGGGCGCGCCTCCCGGTCGATGTGGCTGGAGGCGAGGAACGGCGGCGTATAACAATCCACCGAGATCCCGTGCTTTTCGGCGCGCTCCTTGATCTTCGAGAGTTCCTCGACGCTCGGATAGCCGTCCGGACACTCGCCCGATTCGCAGCAAATGTTGTTCACGCTATGCCGCTTGAAAAACTGGAGGCGCTTCTCGCTGGTCGGCGTGCTCTGGCAGCCCAGCTTCATGACGGCCTTCTTCGGCTGATAGTCGGTGGTGATGGTTGCGGCCGGACTGCTCTGCGGGACGCTCAACGCGGCGCCCATCGCCGTGGTGGACAGAAAATCTCGCCTGTTCATGAACGTATCCTATCACTTGCGAGCGGGTCGCTTTGCTCCAACACGGCCGTGCCCGGGCGAGCGCGTCGCCTTGCAAACGGGCTGGGCCGACGCTGGGAGCGAAGACTCCGGAAGCCAATCTCGAGCTGGAATTCACCCGCTCAGGCCGTGAGTTCCGTGACGCCGACTTCACGGGAGTGATTTCCGGAACGTCGTTTTGGGCGCCGCGTCCGAAGACGTTTACCGGAGGAGTTCGCCAGTTCGTAGAATAGGTCAGTGGATTTCGTTGTCAGCGTTTTTCAACTAATAAATCGACGCGGCTACTTCGTGCCGACCTTCAATTTCGGATATGGAGAGAAGGACACCGGTGCCGAATGGCGGATTACCTGTGGTGGAACGCGAGCCTACATGGTCCGATTTGCTACGCCACTCGACCGCAATATGGATGAGCAGGCGGCTGACAGCCATTTCATGGTGCGGCGCGTGACTGCATCGCTCCTGATGAGTGGATTCGGCCTCTTTCAAGCGCTGCCTGTTGGCCGCGTGTTGTTCACGGATATATGGGGCGACGCGGTCACCTGGACCGCGCAGTGCGATCATCCCGATCCGGAGTTGACCAAGATGCCGGAAGCGGATGCCAACGAGCTCTATGGATGGATTAGGGCCCTCTGCCTTCACACTCCGCTGAGGCGGGCCGCCGAAGATGCTCACACAGCGCTGCTCAACCCCCATGAAGCCCTTGTTTATGTCTATCGCGGCCTGGAATGGCTCGTTGAAGGGATGGGCTTTACGTGGGACGACATCGCGAAGGAACTTGGTGGAACGAAGAACGATATTCGAGAACTCAAGAAGACCGCCAACCACGAAACCGGCGTCCGTCATGCGTCGAAGTCGGGTCTCAAGATGCGCGCGAACCTGAGAAACTACGGCTCATACATCGCGGGCCTGTTCGACATGATCAACGCCGCGCGGGCGAAGGTTGAATCCGGATATGTGACCGTCGCCGGGAAAGAAGGTGGGAAGATTCTCGCCCGCGCCATCCCGCACGTGCCCTTTGAATAGCGGCGCCGCTTGGATGCCGACTTCATAGGAGCCAGCCAACGGGCCTGCCACTCTGCCAGTTGCGGATGGCCCAAGCGGACGCACACTCCAGCCATGCGGCTCAAGCTTCAATCTTCTGTACAAAATTGCGCAAGAGTACTTGGCGTATGCTTTGAGGCGTGTCGAGTTCGACATCCGTTTCGACAAGGCACTCCATGGGACCGGGCTGCAGTGATGCACTCTTTGCAAGGAATTCAATTGATGTAACGTGCCGCGCCGCGGCCCACGTTCCGTGACCGAAAGAGCCCGCAATGATCATGATCTCTTTGTCGGGCGCGAACGGATTAGGCGCACGCAAAATCAGTCCATAATCGGTTCCTGCGTTATCCTGATCGAGAGGCGAAGGAACGTAGAGGCGTGGAGAGGCCTCAGATGTATCTCGAATTGCAATCTCATTCACTTCAGCGCTTCCAAATCGCAACATGGAAGTAATCCGCTTAGCGGTGCGGCGGGTGACAGAATTGGCGTCGGGTCCGCCAAGCAGAATCATAGTGTGCTTCAGAGCATCACCTTCAAGACGATCTGCATAGGCAAGCTGGGGGCTGCCCCCGATCTGGCTGAAGTAACGCTGAAGTTCTGCCAAAGCGATTGCATCTCCAACCCCCAGGACCCCGGAGCGCTCGAACTTGAGTAAATCAAAGTGTCGCACTTGTCCAAAGCGCCCAATGACAAGGCGGACGTCGTCGGATAGAAACGGGTGCCAGAAAGCCCGAGCACGTCGAGTACGCCAGCGATCCCGCGTAACCTTCAGCGTGCAGCCCGCGGCAGCTCCGATCAAGAACTTGGCAGCATCCTTGGTCATTTCCCATTCAAATTCTGAGACATGACTTTTAGCAAATTCGCGGAGACTTTCGAAGAGGGGCATTGGGCACACAATACCAAAGCGGGGCGGCCCGACGCATAATCGACTGGGAACACATTGTTATCCGGGTACGGGTACTCCCGATGCCACACTCCAAGGCTAAGGCGTTCTGTGGAATCCACCTCACTCCACCCAATCGAAAACGAACACGATAGACTATGTCTGAACTTCTCGAACGAGCCTTCTAAATTAGACTAAAATCTATGGACCCGGCACAGGACATCGACGCTGTTTTGCAACTGCTTGAGAAGTGGCGTAAACGTGTGCGCATGAATCAGCTCGTCCATTACGCTAGAGCGAAGGAATTAAACCTATATAACAACTGGCTTGGCATCATCGCGGCAATGGTTGCCGCGATCGTCGGAACGTCAATTTTCGCAACCATTCAGAAGGATGTTGCGCTGTGGGCGAGGATCGCGGCTGGCTTGACTAGCTTCCTAGGGGCAATCTTGGCAAGCTTCCAGACGCAGTTTAAGTTCTCTGAACGAGCATCCCAGCACCACTTGGTCGCGGCCGGGTATGGGTCTATTCATCGTCTTATCGAAGCCGCTCAGGCCCTCCCACCAAGCTCGAACGATGCCGCTCAGAAACTTCTAATCGATCTCGAGAAACGAATGGATGAGCTACCTCATCAAGCACCCGCCGTTCCGCAGCGATTGTGGAATAACACTCCAATGCATCTCACAGGCAAGGACGCGAAGAGCGAGTATGCTTGATGTGTTTGCCCTAGGTGCGTCGACCAAGACCGTTCTCATCGGATATTCATTGAAATTGAACCACCCGCCCTGCTGCGTTTGGCGTACGACTCCTGGTAAACGCCGGTCTCGGACCCCGCAAAGTCTTCATGCCAACAACCTAGCTGACGGTCTCCGGTACTGTCATATGGGAAAGCGCCGGGATGCCGCCACTCCTTAAGTTGAACCGCATTCAGGCTTAGCCGCCGCAACACGGCCACAGGTCTTCCAGTCAGAGGTCCTCCAATTGACACGCCGAGCCACTACGCGTACCATGACTGACGGGCGGATAGCGGTGTGTCCACAGCCTTTCCGCTCCTAATCAGAAGACAAGCGCAGAGGAATCAAAGCATGAACGGTAGAGCCGGCAACGCACTGAAACTGAGACTGGGATGGTGCCTCCTGCTGTCGATCGGAGCGGTCGCGGCCGCCCAGACGGCCAAGGCTCCGGCCAAGACTCAGGACTGGAACAAGTACGGGGGCAACGGGCAGACGCGCTATTCGACCCTGAAGCAGATCACGCGCGAGAACGTTGGCCAACTGCAAACGGCCTGGAGCTTTGACACGGAAGAAGACACCAGCTATGCAACCGAGACCCAACCCTTGATGGTGAACGGCGTGCTCTATGGAATCACGCCCTCGCACAAAATCATCGCGCTGGACGCCGTGAACGGGAAACTGCTCTGGAAATTCGATTCCGGAATCGCAGGCCGCGGCCCTAACCGGGGACTGGTCCACTGGACTGACGGCAAGGACTCGCGCATTTTCGTGGGAATCGGAACATACCTCTACGCGCTGGACACCAAGACCGGAAAACCGGCGCCCAGCTATGGGAACGCGGGCCGCATCGACTTGCGCGAAGGACTGGGGCGCGACCCGGAAAAGCTGTCCGTGGGACTGGCCACGCCGGGCGCAATCTACAAGGACCTGCTCATTATCGGCAGCCGCATGGGCGAAACGCGAGGCACGCCTCCCGGAGACATTCGCGCTTTTGACGTGAGAACCGGAAAGCTCCGCTGGTCCTTCCACACCATTCCGCATCCCGGAGAATTTGGATATGACACTTGGCCCAAGGATGCGTGGACGTATTCCGGCTCCGCCAACAGTTGGCCGGGCTTGGTGGTGGATGAGAGACGCGGGATGGTTTTTGTTCCCACCGGGTCTGCTTCTTCCGATTTTTATGGCTTCGATCGTCACGGAGATAATCTGTTCTCCAATTCCGTCCTCGCCCTGAAGGCGGATACGGGCCAGCGCGTATGGCATTTCCAGGCCATCAAGCACGATATTTGGGATCGCGATTTCGATTCGCCTCCCACGCTGGTAACCGTCAAGCATGAAGGGAAGATGGTGGACGCCGTCGCTCAGACCTCCAAGCAGGGTTGGCTTTATCTGTTCGACCGGACGAATGGCAAACCACTGTTCCCCATCGAATACCGTAGGTATCCGCCCAGCACCGTTCCCGGCGAGAAAGCGGCCGATACACAGGGCCTGCCCACCAAACCCGCGCCGTTCTCCCGGCAGCGCCTGACCGAAGACATGCTTTCGAAACGTACGCCGGAGGTTTACAAGTGGGCGCTCGAAAAATTCAAGACGCTGCGTAGCGACGGCCAATTCCTGCCGTTCGCTCTGGGCCAGGACACGGTTCTGTTTCCCGGCTTCGACGGAGGCGCGGAATGGGGCGGCTCGGCATTCGATCCGGAGAGCGGGCTGCTTTATGTGAACGCAAACGATGTGCCTTGGTGGACCAGGCTGGTTGAAAATAAGAGTGGCGCCACGGCCCGGGATCTCTATCAGTCACAGTGCTCTTCATGTCATGGTGAAGACATGACGGGGACGGCTTCCCTGTTTCCTTCGCTGGTCGCCCTGCGCGGCCAGCGTACGGCCACGGAGGTCGCGGGCGTAATAGAGCACGGTGGCGGCCGCATGCCCGCGTTTGCCAACTTGACTCCGGTGCAGCGGAGCGCCATCGCCGAATTTGTTCTGGGCGGCCCGAATAAGGAACTGCAGGCCCAGGATGCGCCGACCGACGCCGTGCCTTACCGGTTTACCGGCTATAACAAGTTCCTGGACCCGGACGGTTACCCGGCGGTTGTGCCGCCATGGGGAACGCTGAACGCCATCGATTTGAACACCGGCGAGTACGCGTGGAAGATTCCCTTCGGCGAATATCCGGAACTGGCCGCCAAAGGCATCAAGGACACCGGCACGGAAAACTACGGCGGGCCCATCGTCACGGCGGGTGGTTTGTTGTTTATCGGCGCGACGAATTTCGACCGCAAGTTCCGGGCCTATGACAAGAAGACCGGCAAGCTGCTGTGGGAGGCCCTTCTGCCGCAATCCGGCAACGCCACACCCATCACGTATGAAGTGGGCGGGCGTCAATACGTGGTCATTTATGCGGCGACGCACGCGCGCTCCGTTATGGACTCGCGTCTTCGATTAGCGGGCCTGGCAGCGGGCGCCAACGTAAAGCAAGCAGGGGCCAGTTATGTGGCGTTTGCGCTGCCGGAAGGCGCTGCGGCCGGCAACGGCAATAAGAAATAGGTTTGGGGGAAGCCATGCACCGCAACTCGATCGCCGCGCTGGGCCTGTGCCTGCTGGTATCGGCCGCCGGAGTAGCGCAGGCCCAGGCGCCTGCCAGGGCCCAGGCCAAGACTCAGGACTGGCCGCTTTACGGAGGCCCCGGGCAATCCCGCTACTCCACGTTGAAGCAGATCACCGGCCAGAACGTTGACCAACTGCAAGTGGCTTGGACCTACGACACCAATGAAACACAAGGTCCAACCGAGACGCAGCCCATCATGGTGAATGGGGTGCTTTATGGCATCACACCCTCGCACAAGGTGATCGCACTGGATGCAGCGACCGGAAAGCTGCTGTGGACATTCGATTCAGGAATCGAGAGCCGCGGCACGAAACGCGGACTTGTTTACTGGACTGACGGTAAAGACCAGAGGATCTTCATCGCGTTCCAGAACTACCTCTTCGCCATTGACGTTCGAACCGGAAAGCCGGCGCCCAGCTTCGGGAGCGCGGGTCGGGTCGATTTTCGCGAAGGCTTGGGGCGCGATCCGGCAACGCTCGCGGTTACGTTGAATACTCCAGGCGTCATTTATAAAGACTTGTACATCGTTGGCAGCCGCACCGGTGAAACGCGGCCGACGCCTCCCGGCCATATCCGCGCCTACGATGTGAGAACCGGAAAGATCCGCTGGACGTTTCACACCATTCCGCATCCCGGAGAGTTTGGACACGACACTTGGCCCAAGGATGCGTGGACCTATGCCGGCGCCGCCAACAATTGGGCGGGGATGTCGGTGGATGAGAAACGCGGGCTGATCTTCGTCCCCACCGGCTCCGCAGCCACCGATTTCTATGGGTTCGACCGGCACGGAGACAATCTGTTCGCCAATTCGCTGGTCGCCCTGAAGGCCGCCACCGGCGAACGGGTGTGGCATTTCCAGGGCGTGAAGCACGATATCTGGGATCGTGATTTCGACTCGCCTCCCACGCTGGTTACGGTGAAGCGCGACGGCAAGATGGTGGATGCAGTGGCGCAGACCTCCAAACAGGGGTGGCTTTATTTGTTTGACCGCTCCAATGGCAAGCCGCTATTCCCCATCGAATACCGCAGTTACCCGCCGAGCACCGTTCCCGGAGAGAAAGCCGCGGAGACACAAGGGTTGCCCACAAAACCAGCGGCGTTCGCGCGCCAGCGTCTGACCGAAGACATGCTGACGAACCGCACGCCGGAGGCGCATAAATGGGCTCTCGATCAATTCCGGACGCTGCGCAGCGAAGGCCAGTTCTTGCCGCTGGCCGTAGGGCAGAATACGGTTGTCATGCCGGGCTTCGATGGCGGCGCCGAATGGGGCGGTTCGGCATTCGATCCGGAAACCGGATTGATCTATGTGAATGCAAACGACGTGGCATGGATCACCGGCCTGGTCGAGAATAAGGGCGGGACGGGAGCCCAGCAGTTCTACCTGTCCAACTGCGCCGGATGCCATGGCGACAACCTGGCCGGAGCGCCGCCCGCGATTCCCTCGCTACTGGCTCTGCGCGGCAACCGCCGTCCGGAAGACATCGACAAGGTGATTCAGCAAGGCTCCGGCCGCATGCCCTCGTTTCCGAATCTGAGCATATCGGAGCGGGCCCTCATCGTCGAATATGTTCTTACTGGACAGGATCAGGCCGGCCCGAGGCGCAGCATGAATGGCGCTGGTCAGAGCGAGACCGCCCCGACTAACATCGTGCCGTATCGCATGACGGGGTATAACAAGTTTCTCGATCCGGACGGGTATCCCGCGGTAGCGCCGCCGTGGGGAACGCTCAACGCCATTGACCTGAATACCGGCGAGTACGCCTGGAAGATTCCCCTCGGAGAGTATCCCGAACTGGTCGCGAAAGGCATGAAGGATACCGGTACGGAGAACTACGGCGGACCGATTGTCACCGCAGGCGGTTTGCTGTTCATCGGCGCGACGAACTTCGACCGCAAGTTTCGCGCCTTCGACAAAAAGACCGGCAAACTTTTGTGGGAAACGCTTCTGCCGCAGTCCGGCAACGCCACGCCGATCACTTATGAAGTGGGTGGACGCCAATACGTGGTGATTTACGCCAGTGGCCTGGGCCGCCGTGGCGGGGACCGCGGCACCACCGCGCCGTCGGGCGGGACTTACGTGGCGTTTGCGCTGCCTGAGGCGGGCAAGAAGTAACAGGCTTCGCGCGCTTCCGGTTACTTTGCTTCCAGAAGCGCCTTGGCTCCGGCCTTGATCAGCGAGGCTTCGTCGCCGCCCACGAAAAACGTGAAATCGGGGCGCCCTTTGAACGGCGTGATGGACCCCAATTTCAGCCCGGCCTTCATGGTGGCGTCGTGCACCTTCTTGACCATCGCTTCAAATTTCGGATCCCCGGCTTGCGTCCCTGAAAAACTGGCCAGGTCGCTGGGTCCGATGAAAATCATGTCGACGCCCGGGACCGCGGCGATCTGTTCCACGTTTTCAACGCCGGTCGCCGTCTCGATCATGATAATCACCATGATGTTGTCGTTGGCGGTTTGACGATAATCGCTTCCCCACAACTGACGGAACTGGCCGGCCCCAATGCTGCGGCGCCCGAACGGCGGGTACTTGGCCCACTTGACGGCTTCCCTGGTTTTCTCAGCCGTGTCTACCGTAGGGAAGATGAGTCCCAGAGCTCCGATATCGGTCGCTTTCTGGACCTCGCTTTCGGTGGCGTCCGGCACGCGGATGAACGGCATCGCCGAACTTCCCCGGCAGGCGAAGAGCATTTTCGCGACGTCGCCGTAGGTCAGAGGGCTGTGCTGCATTTCGATCCAGGTAAAGTCGAACCCGGCATTGGCCATCGCGCAATAAACGTTAGGGTCTGGCACGCTGACAAACGCTCCGTTCAGCGTCTTGCCCTGGCTCAGCTTCGTTTTAACAGTGTTATAGATCTTTCGCGCGCCGCCCGATGGTTGGATCGCCTGGGCCTGCGCGGCAAGCGACATAAGAGAAAACATCGCGGCCGCGAATGAGAGGAAAGTGGTCCGTTTCATGGTTACTGAGAATACGTCAATTTTGGGTTCGCCGCAACAGGCTGCCCGCGGTGCCGGCGACGATCCCGGGTAGACCCCAACCTGCGGCTGAGCAGCGTAACGCGATGACGACGTGGCTGCCGGGCAGTGCAGCTGCCTGAGATTGGCGCCGCTATCCCGCGGACTCTGCTACGCCCGCGTCACCCACGCGATGCAGCTTGATCAGGTTGGTACTCCCGGCGACGCCGAAGGGCGAGCCCGCCACTACAAGCACGCTATCACCCACGCGCGACCATCCGCCGCCGAGCAACCTGAGCTCCGCCATTCGGACCATCTCATCGAAAGAATTTATTCCCGGGGAGGGTACGGCATGTACGCCATAAATGGGCGACAGAGACCGCGCCACGCGAGCGTCTTCACAGAATGCGAACACCGGGACACGCGGCCTGTAACGCGCCACCATGCGCGCGGTTTCACCCGATGCCGTGTAGACCACGATGGCCTTCACGCTGGCCGAAAGCCCCACGTGATAGGCTGCTTCCGCGATGATCTGCATATGCGAGGATCGCGCGGCCAGCGGCGGCTCCGGGAAGGGGCGGTTTTCCAGATACGCTTCCGCTTCCAGCGCGATTTCCGACATGGTGCGCACCGCTTCCACCGCGTGGCGTCCCGTCGCGGTTTCGGCGGAAAGCATCACGGCGTCGGTGCCGTCGAAAATCGCATTGGCCACGTCGCTGACTTCGGCGCGCGTCGGCCCCGGATTTTCGATCATCGATTCCAGCATCTGCGTCGCCGTGA
>CAMAUG010000050.1 GCA_945861255.1 Candidatus Sulfopaludibacter sp. SbA3 | reverse complement strand
CGCTTCTCCCGAAGATGCTGGATAAGCTGAGGGAAAGCGGCGCCGATTTAGTAGTTGCGAGCCGGAATTTAGGCGCCGATGGGATGGGTGAGTTCGCGGCCAGCCGTGTTGTGTTGAGCAGACTCGGTGCGCGATTGAGTCGCGTCATTACCAAGGGGGTGGCTCTCACCGATCCGATGAGCGGTTTTTTCATGCTGCGGCGGGAATACTTGTCACAGGTGATTCACCGTACATCGGGTATCGGGTTCAAGATTCTGCTGGATCTGATCGCGAGCGGTACGGGGCGGCCAAAGGTGTGCGAGATCCCCTACCGCTTCCGAAACCGGGAGCGAGGCGCCAGCAAGCTGGATTTCAGCGTTTCCATCGAGTACCTCTACCTGCTCATCGACAAGTTGTTCGGCCAGTTCATTCCTGTACGGTTCATCGCGTTTGTGCTTGCCGGATTGCCCGGACTGATGCTGCACTTGGCGACTCTAGGTTTAAGCATGCAGGTGCTGGGAAGCAGCTTCCTCCAAGCCAACGTCTCGGCGACATTCGTAGCGATGACTCTCAATTTCTTCGTGAACAATCTATTTACGTGGCATGACGCCCGGTTGAAAGGCAAAGCCCTGGTGGGCGGACTGCTAGCCTTTTATCTGGCTTGCAGCGTGGGCTCGGTAACGAGTTTTGCGCTTGCGCAATTCCTTTTTGAAAAAACGGTTCCATGGTATCTGGCGGGCATGCTAGGGATGGCGGTGGCTTCAGTCTGGAATTACGGGGCATCGCAGATTCTCTCTTGGCGGAGATTGCTCCGTGTCCGGCAGCCCTAGAGTTCCTACACCCACAGAGTTTTTACACAAGGACCGCCAGCGTTTCCCGGGCCGTGCGCTCCCAGGTGAACTCGCATGCCCGCTCACGAGCGGCTTGGGCCAGTTGGGCCCTTAGCGGCTCATCTGTCACGATGGTGTCCAGCGCATCGGCGATGGCGTCTTCGTTGAGTGGATCGAAAAGCAGAGCCGTTTCGGCGGCCACTTCCACGTGAGGCGCGATGTTGGAACAGGCTAGGGGAACGCCCGAGGCCATTGCCTCCAGCACCGGCATGCCGAAGCCTTCGAACGTGGACGGCTGAATGCACGCCCACGCCTCCCGGTACAGATCAAAGAGCCGCTCGCGGGAAATCCAGCCGGTGAGTTCGATGTTCTCTGTCAGACCCATTTCGGCGATGAGCCGCTCGATCGCCGCGGCTTGAAAACCGCGCATGCCGGCAAGGACCAATCGATAATGGCGGGGGCGGCGCCCGTATGCGCGGATGAGGCGCTCCAGGTTCTTGTGCGGATGCAGCGTGGACACGCATAGGACAAAGCGTTCCAGACGTGTGCGCTCCACGTGCAGCAGCGCCTGGTTGACGCCGTGATGAACTACGTGGACGCGGTCGCGCGGCACCTTGTAGAAACGCAGCAGGTCGGCTCGTGTCGCCTCTGATACGGCGATCAATCGACTTGATCTGCGCGCGGCTGCCCATAGCAGGAAGCGCCACGCGGGCAAGTGGAACCAGCGGAAGTATTCCGGGTGACGCAGGTGCTGCAGATCATGAAACACGGTCACGTTGGGGCAGGGAGCGAACATCGGGGCGGTGAACCCGGGATTCAACAGCACGTCGATCCGGTAGCGCGAACACTCCAGAGGGAGGACGATTTGTTCCCACAGAATTCTGGCGGGCCGCGTGCGTGCGTGCACGGCTTGCGGTTTCCACTGGAAGTTGTCCTGGTGTGGCGTCAAATCCGCGGCGGTTTCCAGATTCGTGAACACGAAGTACTGGTTGGCGGTGTCGATGCGCGCGAGCGCGCATAGCAATTCACGCAGGTAAATTTCCGTGCCGCCCACGCCGCCGGGGATCAAATACAGCGCGTTGATGCCGATGCGTTTCATGGAGCTGGAGCGAGCGCGGGGGCCACCGCTTGCTCACGCGCGCGGTTCGGTTGCAGTTTCCGCGCCGCGACCGTTGTCATTGAGTGGCCCGGGCCAGCGCACTTTGCGCCGCTTCATTACGGGGGTTGATGGCCAGGGCTTTCCGATATTCGTTCGCGGCGGTGACGCGGTCGCCGGCGAGTTCCGCGATGGTTCCTCGATAGACGTAAGTCATTTCATAACGCGGGTCGATTTTCTCCGCCGCCGCCAGTTCCAACAGCGCCGCTTGCAACTCGCCCGTCTTGGCGTAGTACATACCCAGCGTAGAGCGCGCATGCGCGCTGTTTTCAATGTCTGCTGCGCGCCTGGCTACCGGAATGGCTTCCGCCGTGCGTCCGGCGCAATCGAGCGCAAGCGCCCAATCAGCCAGCAAATCGTAGGTGGGCTGATCCAGTTGGGAAGCCGCCTGGTAGTGTTGCGCTGCTTGCCGGCAATCGCCCTGTTCATAATAGGCGAAGGCGAGTTGAAAGCGGGGCCGGACCTTCTTCGGCGACTTCGCGGCGGTGTCGGTCCATAGAGCCAGCGGACTGGCCCAGACCTGGCTGCGTTGATAGGTGAGGACAAAATAAAATGCGGCCAGGCCGATTGCGATCCATTTCATCGTCCGAAAATCGACGCGCCGCAGCAGTTCGAGCGCGATCAGCGCCAGGCCGAGGAACGGAAGGTAAAGACGCCGCTCGGCGTAGACGTCGTGGATGGGCATGAAAGAAGATGTGGGCGCCAGCAGCAGCAGGAATACAAATACGCCGAAGGAACCGAGAGGGAAGCGCGCGCGGTAGATCCAGGCGGCAATGGCCAGTGCGAGCAACGCGATCAAACCGACTATCGCGCCAGGTTCCCATAGGGAGCGCGATAGGGCAAGGTCTGGATCGGCGTTCAGGCCGAACGGCAGCAAGAACAGCCGTACGTACATCCAGATGACGCGGCATTGGGTGAAAAAATACGTGGCGGGCGGCATTTCGGCCAAATTGAAGCCGGCCGTATTCGCGCCGCGCAGCACGTTGCGGATCACTACCGCGCCAAAGACCGCGCCCACGGCGAACAGTGAGTACAGGATCCGGTTGCGGCGCCAGCCTCCACGCTCCCAGAAGATATCGGTGAGCGGGACCAGAAGCACCAGCATTACGGTGTGTTCCTTGGTCAGCACAGCGGCGCCGAACAATAGTACGATCACCACCGAACGCAATACGGTACGCGCCAGGGAGGCCGGCTCCTCGTCCTGGTAGAGCCACAATGCGAATGCCGTCAGGAACAGCAAGACGCTCAATACTTCCGAGCGGCTGGCGACATAAGCAACCGATTCCGTCTGTATCGGGTGCAATAGAAACAAGGCTCCCGCAAACGCCGCGAGGGTGGAACGCGCCTTGCCGCCGACGCCGCTCCACGTCAAGAATCGCGCGGCCACCAGCGCCAAGACAAACGCGCCCAGCGAATGGAGAACTACATTCGTGAAGTGATAGATGCCCGGATTCAGTTCGCTCATCCGGTAGTTGAGCCAGTATGTGAACATCAGCAACTGCCGCGTGCCGGTAAGCCAGACGGAGAGCGGCTGCGTTTCATAGCCTGGGGTCATGAAGGGCAGGGCACGGTCGTCCAGCACAAATGCTCCGTTCAGAGACGGCCCATAGGCGAACAGCGCCAACACGAAGCCGCCGGCCCCCGCGGCCCATGGCCACATGCCGACGCCGGAGCGCGTCTCCGCCGCATGGATCTCAGGCTTAGTCTCGCGCTGCCGCTTGTGCTTTTTCATCGAGCGATTCCAGACGAAATTCCAGGATAGCCACGCGCTGTACCAACGCAATGTTGGTGTCCCTGAGATCGGACAGCAGGAGCGACATGCGATATAAAACGATGAGGAACACGCCGCCCGCGATGGTAACGATGGCGACGGCGGCGTCGGAAACACCCAGCCAGGCCGTAATACCGGCAAGCAGGCCTCGCGATTGAGAAACAATCAGCAGCGCGAGCGCCGCCACCAGCCAACTGACCGAGTATTCCACGCGAATGTGCGCGCGGCGTACGGATACCAACACAAATGCCAGCAGTAGAATGCTGAAAACCGTCATCACGTCGAGCATGCGCTCCATATGCGACCTCCGTACCTCCCAAGAAACTATTTTCGCCGGCCTTCGAACTTCAGGATATTGACGAACACGCCCAGCAGCACATGCACCATGTAATACAGGGATTTCATGGGAGTGATGGTGCTGCGCCCAGTCTTGCGGGGGCGCATGCGGCAGGGTACTTCCACGAAGCGGAAGCGCCGGCGCTGCAATACCACCAGAGCTTCGATTTCCGGATACTCCAGGGGAAAAGTCCGGCTGAACACGCCCAACGCCGTGCGGTTCACGCCGACGAAGCCGGACGTAGGGTCATGCACCGGCTTGCCTAGCACCAGACGCAAGAGAGCCCGGAAGAATGCGATGCCCAGTCCGCGCGCGGCAGTGGTGTGGTTTCCAGAACCGTTCACGAAGCGCGATCCGATCACCATCTCGCAATCTTCGCGGCGCAGTGTTTCGAAAATCGCGGGAATATCGCGGGGGTCGTGCTGGCCATCGCCATCCACCCGAATGACGTAGTCGTAGCCCAGTTCAAAAGCGAGGCGGTAACCGGCCTGCACGCATCCACCGAGCCCAAGATGAGCGGGCAGCGGCAGGACGCGCGCGCCGGCATCGCGGGCACGGGAAACAGTGGCGTCACGGGAACAATCGTCCACCACCAGGATGGGAGTGCCGGGCAGCACGGCTCGCACTTCATCCACGACGCCCCCCACGGCGCCTTCCTCGTTGTAGGCGGGAATGAGAATGAGCAGGCGCGCGCCGGTGTTCATAGCGAGGCCACCTTCCGCAGGGAGATGGCGTGGGCCGCGGCCAGCGTGCGAAATTCGCGCACGGTAATGCGGCGGTTGGCGAGAATGCGCCGCCGCGCGGCCCACAGGGACGGCAGCCGGTACAACGCCACCAGATGCGCGCGCACCACCACAAACGGCAGCAACCACGTGTCGTGTCCCGCCCGCCTGTATTCAGCCGTCTTCCCCAGGTCCCAAAACAACGCCACCACGTGCCAGAAATAGCGGAGCTTGGACGCCACCAGGGCGAAGCTCAGCATCCCCAGCGGAAAGTTCCTGGCGATGCAGAACAGGCGGTTTCGCTCCACATAATAGGCTTTCATCGGTGAGGCGCGGCCCGCTGAGGCGGAATACTGGTGCTCCACCACGGCTTCCGGCGCGTAGACACATTCCCAACCGGCCCAGCGCGCCCGCAAGCCTAGATCCGTGTCTTCGCAATAGAGAAAAAAGTCTTCCTCAAATAGACCAATCTCATCGAGCATGGCGCGCCGGTAGAGGGCCGCGGAGCCGCTGGGGAAGAGCGCGGCCGAGGCGTCCGCAAAGCGCTGGGGCGGCTCGCCATGTCCGCGCTGCTTGCTGGAGCCATCCACCGCCAATAACATCCCCGCGGAATCGAGCACGCCGGAGGCGTCCAGCATGACGCACGACGCGAACATTCCGGCGCGTGGATAGGCGTCCGCCGCGGCCATGAGCGCGGCCAGCCATTGGGAGCCCGGCTCGGCATCGTCATTCAGCGCGGCGAGAAAGGGAGCCTTCGACGCGCGGAACGCTTGATTGATGGCCGCTCCGAAGCCCACGTTGCGGACGTTGGCGATCACGCGACCGCGCGTTCCCCAGCCCTTGCACAGGTCCTGGGCCAGTCCCTTCCCGCTGTTGTCGATCACGATCACTTCAAAGTCTTGGAGTGTTTGGGCAGCGAGCGCCCGCAGGCACCCCGCCAGAGTCTCTCCAGCGGCCAGCGTGGGCACGGCGACGGTGACCAATGGCGACGACAAGAGACGATTCTAACAGGTTGCGGAAATGCGGGACCGCCACCACCGCTCGCTTACGCTCGCGGCTCGGTTACCGAGCCGCGGACCGTGCAGTAACTCGCTCAACCAGCGGAGCGCGTCAAGTCGTCGCCGCCGTTTACTTGGCCTTCTTGGCGGCTGCCTGTTCCTCTGCGCGCGACCCGGAAAGAATCAGCGGCATCCCGTAGTTTCCTTCATGGCATCCATATTCGTAGACAGGGCCCGGGAACGATCTCATCGGAATCTCGCCGGACCACGGCTTTGTGTAGATGCCGGGATCGTCGACGGTGAACTGATACAGCAGGATGTCCGGGGAAGTGCGAGTGAACCGCTCAGTGACCTTCATTTTCGCGTCGGGGCGCTTGCCGCCGCCACCCTCAACCATCGGGACTCCGAACCAGCCGCGTCTCCCATTGAAATTGGTGGTTTCCACCACCAGCGTGTCGCCCTCCCAGCGGGCCTTGGAATTGCCCGTCCATTGGGGCACGACATCCTGCGTGCGTCCATCCAATGGAATGATGCGTGTGTCGTGGATCATCTCGGCCACGATCGACAGATGATCGCGCGTCTGAACGATGTGATAGTTGTTGTTGTAAAAGGAGGGCAGCAGCGGCGGCCCGCTGGTAATCCAGGTGATGCAGCGCTCGATGGTGGTCATGTCCTCCGGCCCATCATGAGGATGCAGCCTGTGGTATTCCTGATCCGCCGCGAATTTCTTCTGCGCTTCCGGCGTCATGGGCGGAAGCCTTCCATCCTTGGGTTCCGTGATGATGGATGAGCGCTTGTTGGGCAGGGCCCACCGGGCATCTTCCTTAAACACGGCGTTGTAATCCCCCACTTCACGGGGGTGCTCGATCTTCTGCACGTCCGATGCTCTGGTCCGGTCCCGTGAATCCGTTTCCAGTTTTGTCGCTTCTTCTTCCGACAAAAATTCCTTCGCGGCTAATCCAGTAGGCCGCTCGAAGGGCGTGGCCGTGTTATTGGACCAAAACCCGCTCATATCCGGCTTCCCATCGGCCAGGCGCGGCACGGCTGACGCGGCGGATTTCTTGAGCGGCGCGACTTTGGCGGCCCCCTGTTTGGACGCCGGGGTTTGCGCAAGAACCGGAATTGTCACCAGGAGGGCGCCTATCGAAATCAGGGCAGGTAATCGGTACTTCATCTTGATCTCCTATGTCTGAGCGGAATATCCACCGATAACTTCCGGCAGTTACGGTGGGCAACTCCCGGAATCGCGGGCTTAGCCTGAACCGATAATAGCAAACGGATCTGTTTCCGGCGCGGGGCTGTCCTCAACGCCGCCGTCCAAGTCCAGGAAGCGGGGGTCCAGCAGGCGGCTGGTCTCGATGTTTCCCATCGCCGAGAGCAGGGATTCCTTGAGGCGCGGATGCTCAAGTTCCAGGACTCCCAACACATCTCGCAGCGTGCGGCGAACCGTGCCGGTTTTTTGCGAACACCCGCAGGGAATCACCGGGGCACCCAGAGATTCGGCGAATTTGGTGGTCAGATCCTCGGTTACGTACACCAGCGGCCGGATCAACCGGAAGTCGCGTTGCCTGGAATAGGTCACCGCGGGCAGGGCGCTGACGCGACCCGTGAACAGTGCGTTACGGAGGAAGGACTCGCAAAAATCGTCCGCGGTGTGCCCAAATGCAATCACGTTGGCCCCCAGGCCCTTGACGATCTCATACACGGCGCGCCGGCGAAAGCGGCTGCATAGATCGCACCCGTGGTCCGGTTGTTCTTCGAGCAAACGCAGCGACGGATTGTCGGTGTGATAAGTCCAGTCGATGCCACGTTTCTTGAGGTATTCGACGATGGGTTCGATGGGCCGCAGAAATTTGCCTTGCTCCACGGTGAAGGCACAGACGGAAAAATCGATGGGAGCGCGCTGGGAGAGCCGCACTAGCGCCTCCAGCATGGTCATGGAATCCTTGCCGCCGGAAAGCGCCACGGCCACGCGGTCGCCATCGCGAATCATCTTAAAGCGCGTGACGGCGTCGCCTACCTTGCGGAGGAGTGTTTTTTCAAGGTCCAAGACTTCATTATATGGGCGGCGTGAACGTCGGATGGTGCTGGAGGTGGGGGTCGAACCCACATGCCCGTGAGGGCGCGGGATTTTGAGTCCCGTGCGTCTGCCAGTTCCGCCACTCCAGCTTGAGGGCGACTTTCTTAGTGTAGCAGCGGACCGGTTCGTTTTGCCTCATCCTTGGTCCTTGGTATGCTTCCGTGCGCGGCGTCCGCGCTGTGGTTATACTGGTGCACGTCGTCCCCAGGAGATCTCCATGACCGCTCATTCCATCAAGCGCTGGATCGTGCCCTCGCTCTTGTTTCTATCAGCCATTCCGGTTCACGCACAGGACACGCCGTCCATCGGAGTTCCGGTGCCGCCGCTCGGCGCGGGTCCGTTCGTGTTCGACACAGCGGAGCAGCACAAGATTCGGGTCAACGTCCTGACCAGGGGTCTGGTACACCCGTGGAGCCTGGTGTTCCTGCCGGATGGCGGCATGCTGGTCACGGAGCGGCCGGGGCGGCTGCGAATCATCCGCAACGGAGTGCTGGATCCGAAGCCCATCTTGGGCGTGCCGCAGGTGAGAACGGACGGCAACGGCGGACTGATGGACGTGGCGCTGCACCCGCGTTTTGCGGAAAACGGGCTGGTCTATCTCACTTATACGAAACCCGCCGGGAACGGCCGCGGCGCCCCGGCGTTGGCGCGCGGCAAGTTGGAAGGCGGCGCGCTTACCGATGTGCGCGACCTGGTGGTTACAGATGCTCTTGCGGGCAACAGCGGGTTGAACGGAAGGGTCGCTTTCGGACGGGATGGAATGGTCTATATGTCGACGGGCGGTAACGTCGGCAAGATTTCGCAGGACCCGAATAGCCTGCGCGGTAAGATTCTGCGCCTGCGCGATGACGGCGCGGTGCCGCCGGACAATCCGTTCGCCGGCCGTCCGGGATACCGTCCGGAAATTTATTCGATGGGGCATCGCAATACGCTGGGACTCATCGTTCATCCAGAGAGCGGCGCGTTGTGGAACAACGAAAACGGTCCCAACGGAGGGGATGAAATCAATGTGGTCCTGCGTGGCCGTAACTACGGATGGCCGGTGGTCAGCTTCGGCCGCGAGTATCTGGGTCCGCGCGTCTCCGATCACCCGACGCGCGAAGGCATGGAATCCCCGTTGGTAGTGTGGCTGCCGTCCATCGCCGTGGCGGGGATGGCGGTCTACACCGGCGACCGTTTCCCCGCGTGGAAAGGAAATGTCTTCGTGGGTTCCATGCGGACCGGCGAGATTCCAGGCACGGGCCACCTGGAACGCGTCGTGCTCAGCAGCAACACCGAAGAACTACGCCGCGAATCGTTGCTGGTGGAACTCCGCCAGCGTATTCGTGAAGTCCGCCAGGGCCCCGACGGTTTGTTGTACCTTCTGACGGACGAGGACGACGGCGCGTTGCTACGCATTGAACCGGCGCCGTAGCACAGGCCCGTGGCGCGTCGATGCAGATGAGGCTGACCCGGCAGGTGCTCAAGAGGCGGCTTCCGAAGCTCACGCATGGCGGCTGGGAAAGCCTGCAATCCGAAATTACGGACGGATCGCGGGCCCGTCCGGACAGTCCGGAGTCCGGCGGGGCGCACACAATTTTTCCTCCGCGTGGTGTATCCTAAGAGGGGCGGATTTCGTCCTAGTTCTTGGAGGTTTCGACTCAAATGTCTCCTATGCTGCGCAAAGTGCTCATGATTGTTCCTTTCGTCCTGTTTTTCACGGGCGCGTGTTTGGCTCAGACGGCTGCTCTTGAAGGCAGTGTACTCGGAGCGGATGGCAAGCCGCTGCCGGGCGCGCTGATCAAGATCGAGCGCCAGGAAGTGCGCGGAAACTACAGCGTGAAGACCAACAAGAAGGGCGAGTTTTTCTATGGCGGGCTTCAGAGCGGCGCTTACAAGGTGACCGTCGTTGTGGATGGCGCAGACAAAGACATCCAAATGGTGCGGGGCAAGATCGGCGACACGACGCGAGTGGATTTCAACTTAGCGAAGGCCGCGGCCGCTGCCACCGGACTGCCGGCCGTGGACGATTCCGCGCGCGGCATGTCGGCGGCGGAAAAGGCGAACCTGGAGAAAACCCAGAAGGAAAACGCCGCCGCGATGGCCAAGAACAAAGAGCTCAACGATGCTTTTAACACGGGCAAGCAGGCCGCACTGGCCAACCAGTGGGATGCCGCGGTGGATGCGTTCACGAAGGCCACCGGTCTGGCTCCCACGCAACACGTGGTGTGGGGCAATCTGGCGGATTCGCTGACCAGCCGCTCTACCGCCAACGCCGCCACGCGGGACGCAGACAGGACTAAGGCTGCGGAAGCCTATCAGAAGGCCATCGAACTGAAGGCCGACGATCCGGCCTATCATAATAACTACGCGCTGGTGCTGGCGCAGATGAAAAAGTTCGATGAAGCACAAGCGGAGTTGACCAAATCAGCCCAGCTCGATCCGCCCAACGCGGGCAAGTACTACTACAATCTGGGCGCCGTCTACGTGAACACCGGCAATCTGGATCCGGCAGCGGAAGCGTTCAAGAAAGCCATCGATCTGGATTCCAATTACGCGGATGCTTACTATCAGTACGGCCTCTCCCTGATGGGCAAGGCGACGGTCGACGCCGCCGGCAAGATGTCAGCGCCTCCGGGCACCGCCGAAGCTTTCCAGAAGTATCTGGAACTGCGCCCGACGGGCGCCAACGCGCAGCCGGCCAAGGATATGCTCGCGAGCTTGGGTTCCACCGTCCAGACCACCTTCTCGAATCGTCCGGCGGGCGGCGCGGCTCCGGCCAATCAGGGCAAGAAGAAGTGAAAATAGGGAAGGGCGCGTCCCTTCCAGAAATTCGCCAGAAATTCGCGGGACGGCCGTGCCGTTCCGCCTAGGAAATGCTTCGCAGTCTCCTATATCTGCTGCTGTTCACGCTGGCTGTCAGCGTGATCAAGGCGGTGGCGGGCATCATCGCGAAGGTATTTTCCGAATCGGCCGGTAGTTCTCCTGGCGCCGGCCCCTCCCGGCCCCAGCCATCTGCGCACGCGGTCGGCGAGCTTCGCAAGGACCCGGTCTGCGGCACATTTGTCTCGACCGCAACCGCGATTCAGCAGAAGGCGGGCGGGGAAGTGCGCTACTTCTGTTCGACGGTTTGCCGCGACAAGTTCCGCGCCTGATCGGGCCCTTGTGACGTTCCCTTGCTACGCTGGACGGTATGCCGTTTGACGCGCTCCGCGTTCTGTCGCTTGAAAGCCGTCGCGCGGCGGAAATCGAAAAACTGATTCGCAACCAGGGCGGGGAACCGTTTGTGGCGCCATCCATGCGCGAAGTGCCACTCGAACAGAACAACCAAGCATTTTCGTTCACCGAGCGCCTTTTGGCGGGCGATTTCGACATGGTGATTCTGCTCACGGCAGTGGGCACGCGATTCCTGAATCAGATTATCGAGACGCGTTGGCCGGCCGGGACGCTGGCCGATGCGCTACGAAAGGTGACGGTGGTGGTTCGCGGGCCCAAGCCCGCCGCAGTGATGCGCGAATGGAACGTCCCCGTGACCATCGCTGTACCCGAGCCGAACACTTGGCATGAAGTGTTGACAGCCACCGAGGGACGCCCGGAACAGAGAATCGCGGTTCAGGAATACGGACGCCGCAGCCAGGAACTGATTGACGGCTTGACCTCGCGAGGCGCATCCGTCACTCCCGTTCCCGTCTACCAGTGGGACCTGCCGGAAGACCGCGAGCCGCTCCGTGCAGCGGTCCGGAAACTCGCGTCCGGCGAATTCGACGTGGTATTGTTCACGACATCCGTACAGGCAGTTCATATGTTGCAAGTGGCTGCCGAACTGGGTCTGGAGGGCGCCGCGCGCTCGGCGCTTGCACGCGCGGCGATCGCATCCATTGGACCCACCACCAGTGAAACACTCGCCGAGCTCGGCATTCCCGCCGATTTCGAGCCTTCTCATCCTAAGATGGGTTTTCTGGTGAATGAGGCTGCGCGCGAGGCTGCGGCGATCTTGGCCCGTAAGGCATACAATCGTTAACATAAGAACCGCGAACAATGAGCGACACGCCCAGCGACGAAAAACCGCCCGCGCCCAAGGACAACTTCGTCTTCAACGCCGCGCGCTATACTTCCATCGCCACCAGCTTGCCCGCAGGCGTGCTGGCCGGGTATTTCATCGGCTACGCTCTGGATGCCTGGCTGCACACTTCGTACCTCAAAATCGTGTTCCTGATCCTGGGCATCATCGCGGGATTCTGGGAATTGATTCGTTTGCTGATGCGCGACTTACGCAAATAATTCATGTACGAACTTTCCATCGCCCGCATCACTCGCTTCACGTATGGACTGGGCGCGGCCGGCGCGCTGGTGACGCTGGCTCTGTCCGGCGCGCCGTCGGCGGTGGGATTCCTGATCGGCGCGGCGTTGTCGCTGGTCAGCGTGCGTTCCTGGTCGCGCCTGGCTGAAGCCCTGGGAGGCGGCGCGGACTCTGCGCCGAAGCGCCCGGCGGCGGCCGCGATGCTGTTCATGATGTTGCGCTATCTGGTGATCGCGGGCGCGGCGTATGTTAGTATGAAGTATCTGGGAAGCGCCCCGGCGGCTGTGTTGGTAGGGTTGTTGGTTTCTTTCGCCGCCGTCGTTCTCGATCTCCTGTTCGGGACGGTCCTCTCCAAGTAATTCAATATTTTCATGGAACACGAGTTAGGGCTCACGTCCCTGTTCAACGACTATCTGGCCGGCTTGGCCAACGCCATTCTGAGCATGGTGGGCATGACGGCGGAGCACGCCGAGCGTCCTTGGCAGAACTGGCTGGTGATGGAACTGCTGGTGGTGGCGCTGCTGATGGTGACCGTGGCAATCTTGCGCGCCCGGCTCTCCGTCGACAAACCGGGCAAGCTACAGCACATCTTCGAAATGGTGTGGGGCTTTATTAACGACACCGTGGATCAGGTGGGAATTCACCATGGCGAGATTTACGCTCCGTATATCGCAACGGTTTTTATTCTCATTCTGTCGTGCAATCTGATCGGCATGATTCCGGGCCTGGAAGCGCCTACCATGGTGCCCTACGTTCCGGCCGGCTTGGCGATCGTGACGTTCATCTATTACAACTTCAGAGGATTTCAGGCCAATGGAATAGGGTATTTGAAGCATCTGGCGGGACCCGTGGCGTGGCTTGCTCCGCTGATGATTCCGATTGAGCTGATCAGCCACTTCGTGCGCCCGCTTTCGCTCACGGTTCGTCTGTACGGCAACATGTTCGCGGGCGAGCAAGTCACCAATGTATTTCTGGATCTGACCAAGCTGGTGATCCCGGTGGTCTTCATGGCCCTGCACCTCTTCGTAGCATTTGTGCAGGCGTACGTGTTCACGCTGCTGACGACGATTTACGTGAGCACCGCCACCTCCCATGAGCACTAGACTTTAGAGTAGTACCCGCGCAAGTGTGAGCCCCCGGCCCCCCAGGGCACGGACGGAACCACCTCCTTGGCGGCATTTCAAAGTAGGAGACAGTTAAAAATGCGTACCAAATTGATGTTTTTGGCAGTCATGTTCCTCTTGCTTGCGGCGACCCCAGTGTTCGCCCAGGGCAATGAGGGCGGCGTAACCGGCAGCCTGACAGCGTTCGGCGCGGTGGTTGGCATGGGCATCGCCTCCGGCCTTTGCGGCATCGGACAAGGCAGGGCCGTGGCGAGCGCCGCGGAAGCCGTCGCCCGTAACCCCGCCGCTCGCGCCGGTATTCAGACGCTGCTCGTGCTGGGTCTGGCGTTCATCGAATCGCTGGCTATTTTCACGCTGCTCATCGTCTTCGTGAAGACGTAGTAAGCAACCCAAGATTGGTCTATTATGGGGGCGGGTTTCGGCCCGCCCTTTTCGCATCTATGTTCAAACTGCAAGGCATCCTCCCGCCCATCGCCACTCCGTTCGATCACAACGGCGAAGTCTACAAGGCCAAAGTCCAACACAACGTCGAGAAGTGGAACCGGACGCCGCTGGCCGGTTACGTCGTGTGCGGCTCCACGGGAGAAAGCGTCTATCTCACCACCGAGGAAAAGCTACACCTCTGGGAGTGGGTGGCCGAATCCGCTGCTTCCGATAAGGTTCTGGTGGCGGGCACCGGTGCCGAAGGCGTGCGCGAGACCGTCGCGCTCACCAATGCCGCCGCCGAGCGCGGATATAAAGCCGCCATGGTGCGCACGCCGTTCTACTACAAGAACCTGATCCACCGCCCCGAATCGCAATTGCTGTATTTCAGGGCTGTCGCCGACCAAGCCAAGATCCCCATCCTGATCTACAACTGGCCGCAGGTGACCGGCGTCGATTTGCCCGTCGACGCCGTGGTCGCGTTGTCCGAGCATCCCAACATCTTCGGCATCAAGGAAAGTTCGGGTAATCTCGAAAAGTGCATTCAGATGATCCAGAGCGTGAAGGCGGGCTTCCAGGTGTTAACGGGCTCCGCTCCGATTCTCGCGCCGTCGCTTGCGATCGGGTGCGCGGGTGCGGTGCTGGCGTTCGCCAACGCGGCTCCTTATACGACCGTCACCATCTGGGAGGCGCACCGCACGCGCGAGCCGGAGGCCGCCATGGATTGGCAGCGCCGCATTCTGCGGGCCGCCCAGTTGGTGACGGTGAAGTATGGTATTCCGGGCCTGAAATACGCAATGGATCTCAACGGCTACTACGGCGGCCCGCCCCGCCTGCCGCTGTCGCCCATCACGCCGGAAGCGAAGAAAGAGATCGAGCGGGCCTTCGACGGCCTGAAGGGTTGAATTGAGAGCCTGTGCCCTCAATTCAGCAGTTCGATCATTTTCTCCACTTCATTCGGTTCATTGTAAAAATGCGGGGAGGCTCGCACCCAGCCGGCGCGCGCGGCGGCGATGATCGCGTTTTCCCGTAGCTTCGCGCAGACCGCGGCGCTATCCACGCCTTCCTTGCGGAAGCTTACAACGCCCGCGCCGTTGGCCGGCGTGCGCGCGCCTAGAACCTCATAGCCCTTGCGGCGTACTCCTTCCGCGATCCGGTCACCCAGGCCTTGCACCACGGGCCCGATCTTTTCGATGCCGACGTCGAGCAGGAAATCGATCGCCGCCCGCAGTCCGTAGCAACCGGCGGTGTTGAGCGTCCCGCATTCGTAGCGCCCCGCATCGGGCCGCAGCGTCATATCGCGCGAGGCATAGTCGTTGTAGGCCGCCACGTTGGTCCAGCCGAACTCCACTGGCTCCACTTGTTCCTGTAGCCTCTTGGAAATGTAGAGAACGCCGCAGCCCTCGGGTCCCAGCAGCCACTTGTGGCCATCGGCGGCGAGCGCGTCGATATGGGCGGCTTGTACGTCCACCGGGAACGCGCCCAAACCCTGGATGGCGTCCACCAGGAAGAGCACATCGCGGCGGCGGCAAATTTCTCCGATCGCCGCCAAATCCGCCCGGAACCCCGTCAGAAACTGCACGAAGCTGATCGCCAGCAGGCGCGCGCCGCGAGCCGCTTCGTCGATGCGCTGGAGCACCAGAGGGTCGCCCGCGGTAAGCCATTCGATCTTCACGCCCTTCGACGCCAGACGTTGCCATGGATATTGATTCGCTGGGAATTCTTCCTTAAACGCGATCACGCGGTCTCCGGGCCGCCAGTCCAGGCCCATGGCTATTGTGGCGATTCCTTCCGACGTGTTCTTGACGATGGCAATTTCCCCTGAGGTGCCATTCAGCAACCGCGCGGCGCTACGGCGCAGGCCTTCGCAAGTCTCCAGCCACTGGTCGTAATGCGCGGTGCCGTAGTCGAGTGAGTCCTGCACCAGCCAGTGCATGGCCTCAGCCGCCGGACGGCACAGGGGGGCGACGCCGGAGTGATTCAAATGAATGAACTTACGGGTCACGGGGAAGTATTCGCGGTACATGGATTTAGAGTAATCCTTTGGCGGGTGGGCGACATAGAAGTGGAATCAGGCCGCACGCCGGGACTCCCAGTAATCCTCGAAGCGACCGTTGAGATGACAACATCGCAGGGCGATGATGGCGTTGGCGCCACGGACGGTCCAGAACATGCCGGATTGTTTGAGACGGGA